>JAYVOT010000715.1:0-4881 GCA_043757795.1 Chthonomonadaceae bacterium
AAAACTCCCAATAGAAGCTCTCTTCCCCCCAAAATCGGGGGCGGCGTGGAGCGCCGGGGGCGCGCCAGAACGAACTTTCGGCTTAAGTTAACGCATATGAGGGGTGGCGGAGAGATGCGAATCGTCACATCAGGCAGAGCCTTTTAGTAAATGCGCCATCGGTGGAAGCGTTTGTTGGACATAGGCATACTGTACCTTCGAACTTGACGCAAATAGATTAGCTTTTTGAGACCCCGAAATCTACCGTCGGCAGGACGCCCATTTATCTGCCGGGCACTGAAAGTACCCGACATCGACTGACTTAGGTAAATCAATTTTCTCGCAAAGGCTCGCATTCGGGGTTCCAACCGGCGTTTAGCAGGCAGACAGGATTTGCATCAAACTCAACATAGGATTGAACTATTTGTCGGATATGATTGATATGGCTCAGCAACATCGAAATGTCCCCGTGAGGGCTTGCGGCTTCGTCATGCCAATCTGCGAGCGCGCGTTCCGCCTGAAGCAAGACCATGGCAGTTTTTTGGGAGGAGGAGAGGAGAGGTTTTCTTTTCAATACGGACTCCCTTTGAAAGAACAGGTCATCATTAGAATATCTATTTTATCACGAATATTTGAAATTGTCAACCACTTTAATAAAAGGCAGGAAACTGAGAGCGTTGCAACGAATTGTCTTGTGTTGAATCAATTTTAGGAGGACGGATGGGGTACATCATTGCTATCGACGGACCTGCAGGCGCGGGCAAAAGCACGGTTGCTCGAAGAGTGGCGATCGCAACGGGATTTACCTATCTCGATACCGGCGCGATGTATCGAACGATCGCCCTGCACGTTCGGCGAGAGGGAATCGCAGTTGATGAAGAAGTTAGAATCGTTGAGCTTGCGAACCGCGTGCGAATCTCTTTCTCGCCATTGAGCGATGATGAGACTCAGAGAGTCTATTCGAACGAGGAAGAAATCACATCGTTGATCCGAACGCCGGATATGTCCGAAATCACCTCGCAAATCGCTGCTTTGGGCGGACTCAGAAAGGTCGTTGTCGAGTTGCAGCGAGAAATGGCGGCGATAGGCGAATGCGGAGTCGTTTTGGAAGGGCGAGACATCGGGACAGTGGTATTTCCGAACGCCGATCTGAAGATTTTCCTCACTGCGAGCGTTGAGGAGCGTAGCAGGAGACGTCTGCAAGAACTTTTGACGAAGGGCGCGGAGGCGGATTCCGAAGCGATACGTCGAGAGATCATTGAACGAGACGCGAGAGATTCCGGACGCAAAGAGTCCCCCTTAAGACGCGCGGTGGACGCCTATGAGGTCGTCACGGACGGGTTGACGGTAGACGAAGCGGTAAAGCGAATATTGAAATTATGCCGGAAATAATTGAAACGAAACAGACGAAATTAAAGGCGCTTGCTGACGCCTGGCAGCCTTTTGAACAAGCAGGACACACTCCGACCTACCACATAGCGGGCAGATTGTTGCGACTATTCTACTGGTTTTTCGGACGTTGGAAGATAGTCGGGATGGAGAACGTCCCAAAAAATGGGGCGGTTCTTCTCGCTTCCAATCACGTGAGCCTGCTCGACCCCCCGATGGTGGGCGGAGCGCTATACGGCTTTCGTCGCGTGCGATTCATGGCGAAAATCGAACTCTGGACGACGAAAATCGGATATTTCGTGATGGACCGCATCATGAGCTTCCCGGTTAATCGAGGGGCTGCGGACATCGCCACGATCCGGCGAACGCTGGATTGGCTCAAAAAGGGAGACGCGATCGCGATTTTTCCGGAGGGCGAACGCTCTGAAGACGGAGGATTGAGACAGGCGCAGGCGGGGGTGGCGATGCTCATCTCAAAGAGCGGCTCCCCCGTTATTCCGGTTGCGATTTTAGGGACGTACGATATGCTCCCAAAAGGCGCGAAAGGGCTGAAGTTCGGGCATGTCGTAGTCGCTTTCGGCAAGCCGATTCAGTTTGAGCCGAAGACGCCTCGTGAAGTGATCCTGAAGCGCATCATGGATGAGATTGCAGAACTGATGACTGCTAACGGGCAACCGACGAAATCGCCCTACGACGACTGATTAAACGACACGCATTACGAACGGAGACGGTCTCGCAGAGACGCAAAAGGAGTCATTCCCCCATTATGCCGCTACATCAATTGCAACACTCAATCGGAGCGGTTCTCCTGTCACAGCTTCGATCTACGGAGACGCCTCCTGAGAGGTTTCGACACCTCACGAAAGCCCTCACGCAAATCCTCGTAGTAGAGGCGACGAGAACGTTGCCGACGCTCGAAAGGGAGATTGAGACGCCGCTTGAAACCACAACTGGCGCGATGCTCAAACACGGACTCGTCGCGGTTCCAATTCTTCGGGCAGGTTTAGGGATGTTGGATGCGGTGTTGGAGTTGTTGCCGGAGGCGAGCGTGGGTTATCTCGGACTTGAACGCAACGAAAAAACGGCTGTCGCTTCTTCCTACTACGCAAAACTCCCGCCTCTCAAAAACAAAGTCGCGCTTCTATTGGACCCAATGCTTGCAACCGGAGGTTCCGCCGGGTGGTGCGTGGAGCGACTCTACGAGGCGGGAGCTGAACAGGTAATTCTTCTCTGCGTGGTTGCTGCGCCGGAAGGAGTCGCCTACCTTGAAGAGCGTTTCCCGCAACTCGAAATCGTGTGCGCCGCGCTTGACCGAGAACTGAACGAGAAGAAATACATTTTGCCGGGGTTGGGAGATTTTGGGGACAGGCTGTTCGGCACTTTTTAAGGCGAGCATTTGGTTACAGTAGAAAGCAAGCGTGGGGTCGCATTGAAAAGTATGCCTCACAAGCGACTGATTTTTGACTATGAATTGATTGAAGAGGACATTGCAATTTGTAGGCTTTAATATCTTTTTTCGCGTAACATCCGTTCGATGCGCGTGGTGACCTTGTCAATGCGACATTAATGACCAATGACGAAAAAGCCTCCCGAGTCGGGCTCCCTTTGCCAAACTCCCATTCGAATTCCGCATCGTCCGCTTTTTGCCCCATCTCATCCGTTATCGTTATATTGCCTTCAAAAGTGTTTTTTACATTTCAAATTGAAGTGATCCGTTTACTCCATCAGTATCCAGCGACTCCAAGCAATTCTCGGGTTTCCAAGTCGGCTGTTTGCAACAGTTTCAGCGTTAGCCCGTTTTCAGGCGGCATCCCGTCATTGACGTTTTTGAGCCAGCATGAACTGTAAGTGAGCGCGAGCATCCGCCTCATTGTCGCTTTCGAGCCGGAAGGCATGCCTCGATGCCAGAGATTGTTATGTATGAAAAGTCCGCCGCCCGCGGGCAATCGCAATACTATTTGATCCGGCTTGTTCGTAAAATCGTTGTCAGGAAGAGCAGTCCCTGCGCCGACATGAGAGCGAGGCACAAGCGCCACGGGCCCGCTTTCGTCCGTCAGGTCATCCAGATAGATCAGCACATCCAAGCTATGGGGAAAAACAAAGAGGGGCGGAAGAGGGTTCGGAATCGTGCGCTCGTGATAGTGCCATTGCGTCTGTTGGTTCGGCACGTTTGGAAAAGTAATTCTGGCTGAAAGGCGTGATTGAATCGCCGGTCCAAGAACGGCGCGGGCTACGGAAACAGCAGGCGGAAACTTGAGCAACTCCCAAAACGCCTCGTGCTTATCAAACAGATGGCGTAAGAACTGCCCGCCGAACTGCTGAGACTTCGTGAAATCGCTTGTTGCCGTGCGTTCGCGCAACGCCACTTCGTCCACTGCGGCGCGCAAGCGCTCAATCTGTTCAGGAGAGAGTATGGCATCTCGCACCAGAAAACCTTCGTTCACAAGTTGATCGATCTCTGCAGGCGTAGCGTGAACTTCTACTGTGCGAACAGGCGCCTCGCTACTTCCAGTGATCTGAAACGTTTGCGTATAGGTCGGCGTTGACATAAAGAATTGTTTCCTCGAACGGGGCGAAATTTGATTGGAAAATCCAAAATCAACATATATTATCGACTCATGCTCGGGTCATTCCTGCCCCAATTTCCGTGCAACTTCAAACTTGACTTTGAAAAAACATATGTAGAGGAACACGCAGTTCCCAAGGCGCATATCGCATTCACAATCCGTCAATGAGGGTAGTAAATCTAGCGAATACCTCGTCATCCGGGTTGAAAAGCCTTGAACTTGGTTGAAATGCCGCATGAAGTTCTTTGATTGGATCGCGTTGAGTTGCAAGGCACGAGTATAATCTCGCTTTAGTTTCCGTCCTGAATGGCGTATCGTCAGCGACAGTCAAACATTCCATGAGCGCATGAATACAAGAACGATGTTCGCTCGGGGCTACCGCCTGCCAGAGGAGTTCCTCTAAATCGCCGCTTAAGTCAGGGCAAGGCATTAACCAGACGCTCCACTCTCTGCCGACAGCATCCTCAAACCACATATCCGAGTTCACTTTCGGCTTAGCGGCCTGAAAGGCGTTCGCCCATTGCTGCAATACGCTTTGAAGCGCTGATGCCGGATCGGAATCCGCATCACGAACAATAGCGACTCGCTTAAGCGTGTCAAACCCTTCTACGTCTTTTACAGTATCGAGTTCGAGTTGAAGTTGATCTTTCCCTTCGTAAGCATGTATTTGAATATCCTCTTTGAGACGCAAGAACTTGAAAAAATCGTATTCGTCGTTGCCTTCAACTAAGATCAATTTAGGGCGCTTGAAAGTGAGTAAATTGTGTTTCCTAGCGGGATTTAATTGGGATTTCATAGAGGTCATCGCACTTCCAAACCGCTTTCTAGCGCCCGACCCAACATATTATAATTGAATGTGTGCACAGCGACATATCCATTGTCCTTTTGCTCAAGTCTATGCACTCGCAAATCATCGGGACGATCTTCGAACGCACGATGAATGGAG
>JAYVOT010000716.1:0-4873 GCA_043757795.1 Chthonomonadaceae bacterium
ACCGGGTAGAGGGCGTTTTATCTTTACCAAAACAACTCCTATTCAATCGATTTTAACGAATACTAGGGGAAAAAGACAAATATCGCACGCAACGCATAGAGCTGTTTATTGCGATTAAACGACGGACTCGCACTCTCACGACCAATCTGTGAAATGAGTGATTTGCAATCAGTAGAAATTTGCTTACTTGGAGGAATGAACTGTGTGATTGTGGAGAATTGGCTGGAATCGTCATATTAAACGGTTGAAGTAGAACCTGTGAACACCTGAGGTGTCCCCTTTTCATTGGGATACCGGGTTATCGGCGATTGTCAACAACTGTTAGGAATTGTTAATTAAATGGTGGATGCCCCCGGAGGGATTCGAACCCCCGACCCTCTGATCCGAAGTCAAATACTCTAATCCACTGAGCTACGGAGGCATATGCATTTGCAATCTTATTGTATCGGGTTTAAGTCGGATTGTCAAGGGAGATTCCAAGAAAGGCGTTTAGGAATAAGGCGAAGCAGCCGTCCCTTTTGAAATATTGATAATCGAACCTGAGCGGAGGTTGCATCCCAACTCCAGTAGAAGGTTCAAAAGTGATCCATCGAAATCTATTCCAATTCGTTCTCTTTTCTCTTTTCTCTTTTCTCTTTCCTCGCTCCGACAATCCCTTAATCACCCAAAATACGAATTCTGAATAGGATCGTGCGACGAAGCGGACTCGGCGCCTTTTTCACTAATCTTATAATTCCTTCTATTTTTAAGCGGTTATGCGCGCACAAAGGAACGAGCGTGACTGTCTCTCAAATTCTCGTCAATACCGGCGAAAAGCGTTCACCCAGATCAATTAAAACTGTCTCGCTTGCAGTTGCATGACCTTGCATAGCAAGTCATAATGCGTTCAACTCAATTTCAGTTGATAGCGTCCTCGCCGCGCTCCCCGGTTCGGATTCGAACGACTTGTTCCACGGTCGAGACGAAGATTTTGCCGTCCCCAACCTCTCCGGTTCGAGCTGCCGCGAGTATGATTTCGATGACTTCGTCCGCCCGGTCGTCCGAAACGACTAACTCCAGTTTTACTTTTGGCAAAAGGTTGACGACGTAGGTGTTTCCCCGATATTTCTCTGTGCGACCGCGCTGTTTGCCGTAGCCTCGCACATCCGCGACGGTCATCCCTACAATCCCGATTTCATCCAACTGCGCCTTCACGTCTTCGATTTTAATCGGACGGATCACGCATTCGATTTTTTTCATTGCGCCCTCCTTCAAAAAAAACTTCAATCCGGGGCTTGAAAGCGCCCAACTTACGGTTATTGGAAGCGCCCGGCAAATGTAGGGGTTGAGCCAGGCACGGAATGCGCCCGGCAAGTGAATGGGCGTCGTACGGATGCGAGAACCGTCCGAAGCAAAGACGGCGAAGCGCCCGCCCAACCCCGGACTTCAGTCTAGTGGCTAAGAAGCGACGCCTGGACTTGGATTTCAGTCCAGGTGTTCAGAACAAACAAGCGTCCTGTCGGAGCGAGAACTCACGCTCCAAGCGCCACTAAAACCTTCTCGCCCATTGCGCGACTTCCGAGCGGCGTCACGCCAGGTTCGGCGATGTCGCCTGTTCGGAATCCAGCGTTCAGGACGGAAGCGACCGCAGATTCGATGGCGAGCGCGGCAGCTTCCTGCGCGAGGGAGTGGCGCAAAAGCAGCGCGACGGAGAGGATCGTGGCGAGCGGATTCGCGATTCCTTTGCCTGCGATGTCCGGGGCGGAGCCGTGAATCGGTTCGTATAGCCCGAAGATGCCCAATCCGCCCGCTGTTTTCGTCGAGCCGAGGCTTGCAGAAGGAAGCATTCCCAGACTTCCAGTAAGCATCGAGGCTTCGTCGCTGAGAATATCGCCGAACATATTTTCTGTGACGATGGTATCGAACTGCTTCGGATTGCGGACGAGTTGCATGGCGCAGTTGTCGACGAGCATGTGCGAGAGTTCGACTTCCGGGTACGATTTTGAGACTTCAATGACGACTTCGCGCCACAGGCGCGAGGTGTCCAACACGTTCGCTTTGTCTACGGAACACAGCTTTTTGCCGCGCTTCATCGCCGATTTGAACCCGACATGCGCGATTCGCTCGATCTCGGCGCGCGTGTAGATGCAAGTGTCGGTCGCGCTGTTACCGTCCGCGCTTCTTCCTTTCGGCTGTCCGAAATAGATTCCGCCGGTGAGTTCGCGCACTACTAATAGGTCAAGTCCGTCTGCAACGATGTCCGCCCGGAGCGATGACACCCCGGAGAGAGCCGGAAACAGCGTGGCGGGGCGCAAGTTGGCGAACAAGCCCAACTCTTTTCTCAAGGGCAATAGCGCCCCGACCTCAGGGCGCAGCGAAGCGGGCTGAACGGCGTCCCACGTGGGACCTCCGACCGCGCCCAACAGCGCCGCATCAGACTCTTTGCAGAGCGCAAGGGTCTCCGGGGGAAGGGGATGCCCGGTCTTGTCATACGCGATTCCCCCGACAAGCGCCTCCGTGCAGACGACCTCGAAACCAAATCTATTTGCGGCGGCTCTCAGTACGGCGACGCCCTCCGCCACGATTTCAGGACCGATTCCGTCTCCGGAAAGAACGGCGATACGAAACGACATAATATAAGTATTCCTTCAAAATGTGATACTACATTATGTCTCAATTTGCGGTCAAGTCGGATCATGCTAATCTCATTGTCGCGAGGTCATGCTGATTTTGTCCGAACCATGATATCCATGATTAATGGATTAACATGATTTCGAGTTGGAAGCAAGATTATTGGTTAAAATCATGTTAATCTCATAATCATGGATATCATGGTTCGGACAAAGAGATTCAGCGCTGGCGGCCCGCATTAGAAACAAAGCTCGCAAGTTGCGCACTTTCGCTTTCATCGATTCGTAAGGTAAAATAGAGAAGTGCAAAGATAGCTGCCTATCGATGCCAAGTCCAACCTATTTCCCGCAATCCGGCGATGTCAACATCCCCGTTCAGGAAACTTCCCTTCAGTCTCCGTGAACTGCTCGCCGAAGGAGCTAAACCCATGTTTCAGAAGCCCCTCCCCATCGAGATCACCCTACTCACCCCGGACGAAACTCGCATTCGCCTTACAGACGTACGAAAACGCCTTGGCGACGAGGCGCTCATTCTCGGACATCACTATCAGCGAGATGAGATCATCGCGTGGGCGAACATTCGCGGCGACAGCCTCAAACTATCCCAAAAAGCGGCGGAAAATAAGAGCGCAAAGTACATTATCTTCTGCGGAGTCCACTTCATGGCGGAGAGCGCGGACATCCTCGCCTCCGAAGATCAAATCGTCATTCTTCCCAATATGAGCGCCGGATGCTCGATGGCGGACATGGCGAGCGACAGTCAAGTACAGGAGTGTTGGGACGATCTTGGGACGGTTCTGGACACCGCAAAAGTCATCCCGATCACCTATGTCAACTCTACAGCGGCTCTGAAAGCGTTCGTCGGCAGACACGGCGGCTCCGCCTGCACCTCCTCAAACGCCTATCGCATCGTGAAGTGGGCTTTGGAGCGCGGAGAGAAACTCCTCTTCTTCCCCGATCAACATCTTGGGCGAAACACCGCCGTTCAACTGGGGCTAGACCCGGAAAAAGACATGCTCGTGTGGGATCCGAACAAACCGTTCGGGGGATCGACGCCGGAAGAAGTCAAGGCGAAAAAAGTATTGTTGTGGAAGGGGCACTGCTCCGTTCACGCCCGGTTCTCTGTCGCACAGATCGCGAAGTCGCGAGAACAGTTCCCGAACGTAAAAGTGATCGTGCATCCGGAGTGTTCGTTGGAGGTAGTGCAGGCATCAGACTTGAACGGCTCGACGGAGGTCATCATCAAGACGATTACGGAGGCGCCGACTGGTTCGGAGTGGGCGGTGGGAACGGAGATCAACCTGGTGAATCGGTTGGCGCACGAGATGCCGGACAAAAAGATTTTTTGCCTCGACCCGGTCGTCTGCCCCTGCTCCACAATGTATCGGATTCATCCGCACTACTTGCTCTGGGTGATGGAGGGCTTGTTGGAGGGCGTGGTGCGAAATCAGGTGAAAGTTCCGGCGGACATCGCGGCGGACGCGCGAATCTCGCTGGAGAGAATGCTGACGATCTGATGGGGCATACATATGCGATCAAATTTCGATTTGCGCATCGACTGTTACAAGTCCTCCCTCTCGGAACTGCACGTACAAATCGAAGTTTTCAAGTAGCCTCGTCCCAAGCAAAGGGCGGCTTCCTGCCGCAAGAACGCGCACTTGCCTTTCTAAACCATCCCACAGGATCGTTGCCTCGTGCATGGACATCTCAATTGTGCTTCCATCAGCCAGGTCTGCGGGGATACGTGCAAGAAGTGGAAGACCCATCTCGATGATCGCTTCGATCGGAAGAGTGAGTTGGTCTGTGAATCCTGTGTCGATCACAAATTCCATTGAGACATCCGGCTTTCCGGGCAACTTGAATACGATCGGGAGGAGGGCGTGCAGATACCGAACATCACCGGATATCATAGAGAAGTGCGTTCCAAACCGCCGCAAAACGAGACCGCGTTTTTGTAGCCGATTCTGAGGGCGTACAGTTCTGCGCCGGGATGTCGGGACTGCAAACGACGTGAAGACTCTATTCCTTGTTCGTCGATTTCATAGTCTCCGCTCTCAACATCCATCACGATCAGTTTGCCAATATTTTCAGTCGTTTCAACCTTGTCGCGAAGGCGGGCGTAGAGTTGGCGCGCCTGTTCTCCAATTTGCGAGGTATTCGATTTTACAGCTATGTTTTCCATGATTTATGTTTCTTGCTTCTACATCCGACAGTGGCTTTTCAATAAAAGTATCCAATTCCCAAAAAGCTAACGTGTTTTCGCA
>JAYVOT010000717.1:0-4858 GCA_043757795.1 Chthonomonadaceae bacterium
CGGACTTTAGTCCGTCGTCCTCAGAGCCAAAACTGCTTCAATAGGAACAGTCAAATACAGCAAAGATCGAAGCGCCTCACCGGATTGATTTGATGACACAACTGACGAAAACGCCCCCTGCCGCTCGAAAACCCCGCACAGCGCCCTTCAACCCGAGGCGAGCCTCTCCCTTTTTCAGTCGCGGAGAGACGCACCGGAAGCAAGGACGACTTAATTCCGCCATCCTCGAGTATCGAAAAGCGGTAGAGTTGCATCCTGACAACGCCTTTTACCGATTCAAATTAGGGGACTGTTGCGCCGCGGCAGGACAGTATGACGAAGCGGTTGAAGAGATGCAGGTTGCACGCGATCTGTTGCCTGAAGAAGGCTTTTATCATTTTTGGCTGGGCGATATTTGTGCGCGCGCCGGTCGTTTGCAAGAGGCTATCTCCTCCTTGCAACAGGCTTTGTTTCATTCGCCGGAGGACGCTTATTACACCGTTCGACTTGGGATGGCGCTATTGCAGGGCGGTTATCCCGCTGAAGCCGCAGCAGCCCTTCAGAGGGCAGTCGATCTCGACCCCCGCAACGCCTCTTATCATGCGCTTTTAGCCGATACCTATTTTCAACTCGGATTCGAGCGTGAAGCCCTTTTGCAGTATCGGCAAGCCGGCCAACTCGACACTTATGACAATGACTTCGTGGAGAGAGTACGCCGACTGACCGCCACTGACGCCCTCTACTGATTCTCCTCGCAGCCCGACTTTCATGAAAGATTTTTATAACTATGCTGAAAACTCCATCCGTACCGACGACACGCATTGAGAATGTGGTGGAGACCCTCCACGATATAGAGATAGTCGATTCTTATCGTTGGCTCGAAGATCAAGACTCGCCGGAGACGCGAGAATGGATCGCGGCGCAGACTGCATATCAGAAGCAGGTGACTGACTCAATGCCGGGGCGGGACTCGATCCGAAAGCGACTCACGGAGTTGATGCGCGTCGATTCCGTAGGGCTGCCGCATGAGCAGGGCGGAGTTTATTTTCTCTCAAAATGCCGAGCGGAAGAAGATCAGGCGAAACTCTACATGAGGCAGGGGTTGCACGGAGCGGATGAAGTCTTGATAGACCCGATCAGCATTTCAAATGACCCCTCTACAAGCGTTAGCCGATTGGATACGAGTCAAGATGGAACCCTCCTCGCTTATGCGATTCGACAGGGCGGTGAAGACGAGATTGAAGTGCGTTTTTTTGACGTCCTGTCTCGCAAAGACCTCGACGATTCGCTTCCAAAGGGGCGATACGGAATCTCCCTCATGCCGGACAAATCCGGTTTCTACTATTCAAAGTATGAAAACGGAGTTGGCTCCAGAGTTTTTTACCATTCGATGGGTTTACCGAATTCTAAGGATAGATACGTTTTCGGCGAAGGTTACGCCCCGGACAAGTACATCGGCGCGAACGTTTCGGAAGACGGCGGATACTTGCAGATCATCGTCTCCTACGGCTCCGCCGGGACGCGCACAGAGGCGTATGTGCAAAATCTGAAGGTCGGAGGGGACCTGCAACCCATCGTTCAAGATATTGAAGCAAGGTTCTCTGGCGAGATATTCGGGAACCGACTTTTTCTGGAAACGAACTGGGAAGCCTCAAACGGCAAGATTCTAATGGTCGATCTTGACCATCCTGAGCGCGAAAATTGGTTGGAAGTCGTTCCTGAGAGATCGGACGCGGTGATGGAGGGTTTCTCGATTATCGGCGGCGAGCTTTACATCGCCTATCTCAAGAACGTTGTCTCGGAGATAAAAGTCTTTAGCCTGAACGGGACGTTTCTACGTGACCTTGCATTGCCGGGACTGGGATCCGCTTACGGTCCCTACGGCAAACAGAGCGGCTCCGAAGCCTTCTACTACTTCACTTCCTTCACGCACCCGACAGCTATCTTTCGCCTTGATACGCGCTCCGGAGAACAGACGCTCTTCGCACAGTCCGAAGTTCCCGTCGATCCCGCCAAGTTTGAAGTGAGCCAGATTTTTTATCCCTCTAAAGACGGCACGCTCATTCCAATGTTTCTTGTTCACTTGAAAGGGTTGGAATTGGACGGCGCTCGCCCGACGCTCCTCAACGGATATGGGGGTTTCAACGTCAGTTTGACTCCTAGTTTCAGCTCTACGGCGGTGTTGTGGGCGGAGCAAGGCGGGGTCTTCGCAATCGCGAACCTGCGCGGGGGAGGTGAATTTGGCGAGAAATGGCACGAAGCGGGGATGTTCGGGAACAAACAGAACGTCTTTGACGACTTCATTGCGGCTGCGGAATGGCTTCAAGCGAATGGCTATACGAACCCGAAAAAGCTCGCAATCTCTGGCGGAAGCAATGGCGGACTGCTTGTCGGGGCGGCGCTCACGCAACGCCCTGAACTGTTTCAAGCGGTTCAGTGCGGAGTGCCTCTTCTGGACATGTTGCGCTTTCAGCATTTCCTGGTGGCGCAGTTCTGGGTTTCAGAGTACGGCTCTTCGGATGTCCGGGAGCAGTTTGCCTATCTTCGAGCCTATTCTCCTTACCATCTGGTCGTTTCGGGAACGGAATATCCGGCTGTCATGTTCGTGACAGGCGATGCGGACACGCGCGTAGCGCCGCTTCACGCCCGAAAAATGACGGCTCTATTGCAAACCGCTACAAGTTCGGATCGCCCGATCATCCTTCACTACGACACGAAATCAGGTCACTCCGCCGGAAAACCGGTCAAAGACGTTATCAATGACCTGGTGGAGCAACAGAGTTTTCTGTTGAATCAGGTAGGAGCGTAAGTTCGGAATTCAGCCTCGACTCCCTGCCTTTCGGCTGAATGAAAATCATGCAATCAGCTAAGCGAAAAAAAAGCGCCCCGGAATTTTATTCCAGGGCGCATTTATGGCTAGTTTACAATACCTTCGCTAAAAATAATCCGGTAAGAACAAGTAAATACGGGCTTCCCTCTAAATAGTAATTTGCAAAAAAATCTCTCCGATCGTCTCGGGTTCATCCACAACGTTTTGGACAGCAAATCCCCTGTGTTTGTTGTTGCATAATGCCGTTACATTTCCCAAAAGCGGACAATGAAGTTAAATTGGTCTCTTAGAGGCTTCTGAACAGGAGACTCCGAGGAACGACACGCCTAACGATTTGGCGAAGGTATTGGGGTTAACTGAGCCATAAGATGTGCTCGCCCTGGCGTTTTACCGATTGATCACTTTCGATAACCCTAAATGCCTTGAAACTGACAATGAGTAACCATCTCGAGTATTTTTCCGTCATATAGACTAACAACTTAGACGCCTTTCAAAAGGATTTTTCACTGTTTTGCGACACGAAACTCAATTTATTTGACGTGCGCGTGTCTTGTGTTGACACTTTTTAAGGCAATGGGTTATACGAAAAGTCGCGTCGCATTTCCAGGTATCCGGGAGGCCCCATGAAAATTTTCATTCTGTTGACTCTTCTTCTTTGCCTTGGGTCTCTTCATTGCTCCTCAACTAATGCTAAAGCCCAGCTTCCCTCCTCTGTTTCGCATGTCGCTTGGCCAGCAAGTTATCCTTTTACGCAGGGAACAGATTTCATACAAAATTTCAATGCCAGCGAGCTTGGGCTGGTATCGACAGGCGCTGATTGGGAGTTCTACAGTCTCGGAGTCAATGTCATCAATGGCGTCTCGGAGAACGGAAGCGCTGCCTGGCTAGCGACAGACAACGGTGTGAAATGCCTCGACAAGACTTTGAATCAGGTCAAACACTACACTAGTTTCGAAGGACTGCCCGGAGACAAGACTTCCGCGATAGCAGCCGATGCGAATGGAGTTTTCTGCATCCAGGAGTTGAACGAGGATGGCAAGAGCATTGCCGCTTTTTGTGAGATCGATCCACGAAAAGGACGCTGGCAGACACTGAAAAAGATATCCAAACAACCGACTCCTCCTCCCGTTGAAGAGTACAGGCAAGTTGCATACATACCCGGAAGTCCTGTCTATGACTCACTCGTTGCACTCTGTCCGGAACGCGTCAGTTTTGCCGTCAGCCCTATCGAACATGATTCAAAAACCATCGCCTATGTTTACGATAGACGATTAAAGCTATGGGATGAGTTGCCGGTCGACCCAGACTTTCGCTCTGATTTGCCGAATACCAGCATTATGTGGCAAGAGATCGACAGAGACGGAGCGTGGTTCGGCACGACTTCCGGCTTGCTTCATTGGCGATTCCGCGAGAAAAAGTGGGATCGGTTTATGAAGGGTCAGATGGTCTATGCCGGAGTGAAATCGGAAGATGGCTCGTATTGGCTCTCGTCCTGCAAATTCGACCCATCGAAGCATTCCCCGGATAGAGATCACATAGACCATTCTGTCGATATCGCAGATATTTGGACCATGACTCGGTTTTATCCTAAAACTGGATTGAGCAAAGCTTATGTTTTTATTGGGTTCGAACCGCTTCCGAGAGGGAAATCAGCCCCGGTTTTGACTCCTGTTTCTGGAATAAGCATCTATAAGGGCACGATTTGGCTGACATTCGCTAGTAGAATATCGAGATATGCAACAGCAGCATTCGCCTATTTCATGCCGTCGAAAGAGGCGTTTCGGATGATACGAGCCGATTGGGCCACCGTTCCGGAGGGTGTTCCGAATGCAGCGATCAGCCAACCGACGCTGCCCAGGGGATCGCTTTTCGCATCAAACCACCAGTATCGATTTCCAGGTTGGAGTTGTCGGGAGATAGAAGCTAGCAAGAGCGTATATCTGATCGAGTCAAATTACATAGATCCCGCCAGAGAACCGAACGGCACGAGATGGGTTGGCTATGGAAGCGATTTGTATCATAAGGGATCGAGAGAAGAGCAAATAGAAC
>JAYVOT010000718.1:0-4853 GCA_043757795.1 Chthonomonadaceae bacterium
AGACCGATTTCAACGGGCATTTTCGATAGAGAAAAGAAACGATTTTTAACTGTTGATATTTGTTGGCTTTCGTTGAATTGAATTTAGATGCGCTAGCCCTAACTCGAGCTTGCTTTCGCCTTTCCCAATACCGGGATTCTATGGTACAATTAACTCTTGCGTGTCGGGACAGACGAGACACGCAGAGACATGACATTGGGTCGGAAATCCAATGTCGAAGGAAACCTAACAAACAATGCGACTTGAAGACAAAGAAAGACTGCGCAAACGTCGGCACACACGGGTTCGAGGCAAAGTGAACGGAACGCCTGAGAGACCTCGCTTAAACGTGTCTCGCAGTATTCAACATATTTACGCACAACTCATAGACGACACCACCGGACAGACTCTCGCAACCGCCTCCACCGTGGAGAAAGACTTGAGAACAAGCCTGAAATCCGGCGGCAACATAGACGCTGCGAAAGCGATCGGAAAGCTGATTGCCGAGCGCGGTCAAGCGAAAGGCATCTCGTCTGTCGTCTTTGATCGAGGCGGATACAAATATCATGGTCGCGTCCAGGCGCTCGCAGACGGCGCGCGTGAAGGCGGTCTTAACTTTTAGGCATGGGAGTTTAGGGATGCGATCAGGCGAAAAGCCGGCTTGCTTATCCTAGACGCAAGATTAGCGAAAACCGCTCTTTCGAGCGGTCGTTCATCAGAGACCCATTTTCGTTTCATTTTTACGGGAGCTATCATTGGCAAAAATTGATGCAGATAAATTAGACCTCCAAGAGCGCGTCGTTCGCACCAACAAGTGTCAGAAAACCACTAAAGGCGGACGAACCATGAGTTGGAGCGCCCTAGTCGTAGTTGGAGATGGAAAAGGGCACGTCGGAGCAGGACTTGGAAAAGCTCGCGCTATTCCTGACGCAATCCGCAAAGGCATTGAAGCGGCGAAGAAAAACATCATCGAGGTTCCCATCATCGCAGGCACGATCCCCCACGAGATCGTTCAAAGCGAGGGAGCCGCGCAAGTTATGTTGAAGCCCGCTTCCGCAGGTACCGGAATAGTTGCTGGAAGCAGCATGAGAACAATACTTGAGCTTGCGGGCGTACATGACGTTCTTGCAAAATCTCTCGGATCCGCCAACGCGGTAAATATCGCCTGGGCGACGATGCTCGCTCTCAAGCGATTGAAACGCGCAAGCGAAGTCGCTCGACTGCGAGGCACGACCGTTGAGCATTTGACCCCGTGGATGAAGAAAATCGAGGAGCATAATGCCTAAACTCAAAATTACCCTCACGAAAAGCCCGATCGGTTACAATCGGGATCAGGGCGCGACCGTTCGTTCCCTGGGCCTCAAGCGGATGCAGCACACCGTTCATCAGGATGACAACGCCGTGATTCGCGGCATGGTTCACAAGGTGCGTCATCTGGTCACGGTCACTCAGATTTTGGAAGAGCAGGATTAAGAGAGAATCACCATGCCAATCGGACTACATAACATGCAGGTCTCGGAAGGTTCCACCCATCGCCGAAAGCGAGTCGGACGTGGAATCGGTTCTGGACACGGCAAAACCGCTACTCGCGGACACAAGGGAAACAAAGCTCGCGGGCAGATCAATCCCAACTTCGAAGGCGGACAGACTCCTCTGCACCGCAGGCTTCCCCAGCTTCGAGGACGAGCCAGCCACAGCGCTCACGGATGGAAAGCGTATCACAAGACCGCTTACTCGCTGATCAATCTCAACCTTCTCGAAGAAAACTTTGAAGACGGATCCGAGATCACGCCGGAGATTTTGAAGGCTCACGGTTTCATCACCGATCTTCTGGACGGCGTAAAAATTCTTGGAACCGGAGATGTGACTAAGAAGTTCATCGTTCACGCGCACAAGATCAGCGCAAGCGCGCAGGAGAAATTGCAAGCCGTCGGCGGCTCAATAACGCTCCTTGAGGCGGAGAGGCGATAGAGATGATAGAGGCGTTAAAAAGGGCTTTTACGATCCCTGAATTGAAAAATCGACTTTTCTTCGTATTGATGATGTTTTTCGTGTATGCCATCGGCGCGCATATTCCGGTTCCCGGCATCGATCACAAGAAAATCGAAATGATGTTCGGGGGACAGGGCAAGGGGG
Source organism: Chthonomonadaceae bacterium (assembly GCA_043757795.1). Lineage (GTDB taxonomy): Bacteria > Armatimonadota > Chthonomonadetes > Chthonomonadales > Chthonomonadaceae > JAYVOT01. Next base: position 2,116 of record JAYVOT010000718.1, read on the forward strand.
GCGTTCTCGGACTCCTGGACGTTTTCTCGGGCGGTTCGCTCCGGAGAATGTCGATCTTCGGAATGACTATCGGACCCTACATTAACGCCTCGATCATCATGCAGATGATGTCTTTTGCCGTCCCTCAACTCGAAGCTATGTCTAAAGAAGGCGAGTCCGGACGGAAGCAAATTGCAAAGATCACGCGTTACCTCACGATCATACTGGGCATCTTTCAGTCCTTCGGAATGACGCTGGTATTTGCGCAAAACGCCATTCCGATCACGTTTTGGAACCAGATATTAATCTGCGTTACTCTCACAGCCGGGACGATGTTTCTTCTGTGGATGGGCGAGCAGATCACCCAAAAGGGCGTCGGCAACGGTGTCTCGCTGATTATTTTTGCGGGAATTCTCCTGAGCCTTCCCTACCAATTCGGAGCGATGTTCCTTCAAATCCGATCAGGAACCGTTTCTTATTTCAACTTTTTCGTGCTGATTGCAGCGTTTGTCGCAATGATCTACGGGGTTGTCTACCTCACTCAGGGAGTTCGCCGCATCTCGACTCAGCATACCAAGAGAGTGATCGGAATGCGACAGACTCAGGCGGGGGGATCGTTCTTGCCGATTAAGGTGAATATGGCGGGAGTCATTCCGATCATTTTCGCGATCTCTCTCATGCTCCTTCCGACGACTCTTATCTCAGCCTTGCCTTTCAAGGGACCCTTCTTTGACTGGCTGAAAAACATCTCTCAGTATTGCAATCCAGGAAACATCCCTCACTTTGTAATGTTCGGAGTCTCCGTTCCAATTCCGATCGCGATGATCTTTTACTTCCTCCTAGTCGTAGTTTTCACTTTCCTCTATACGTCCATTACCATGAACGTTCCGGAGATTGCGGAGAACTTGAACAAGTATGGGAGCTACATTCCCGGAATACGACAGGGCAAGCCGACCAAAGACTACCTTGAGAAGGTCGTCTCTCGCATAACGCTTGCCGGAGCTTTCTTCCTCGGCATCATCGCTATCTCGCAATACGTCATGCCCTCGATCACAGGGTTCAATCAGTCCGCTTTCCCGTTAATCGGCGGAACCTCTTTGCTGATCGTCGTCGGCGTGGCTATCGAGACTATGCAAGCCGTGGAAGCGCAACTTCTAATGCGAAATTATGAGGGTTTCATAAAAGACAATCCCAAGCCAAAAATCTGATCCGGTCGGAGATCGAGAGGAGACGGCATGCCGTCCAGGGGGTATTCAAATGATACTCGTACTGCTAGGTCCTCCCGGTGTCGGGAAGGGAACGCAGGGGACGCGCATTGCCGTGCATTACGACATTCCCACGATCTCCACAGGAGCGCTTTTTCGGGATGCGATTGCGCGTGGTACTGAACTAGGGCGTGCGATCCAGAGATTCAAGATAGAACGTGGCGAATACGTTCCGGATGAGATCGTAGTCGGCGCCGTTCGGGCAAGAACGCTGGAACCCGATTGTTCCAAAGGGTTTCTGCTTGACGGTTTCCCCCGAACGATCCCGCAGGCGAGGTCTCTTAACTTAATATTGGAAGAACGCGGAACGCGACTTGATGGAGTTTTGGAATTCGAGGCTCCTATCGAAGCTATTGTCGGTCGCTTTGCGGGAAGGAGGGTTTGTCCTTCCGATGGTTCAACCTACCATATCGAAACTCAGCCGCCGTTGCAACCGGGGCTATGCGATCTCTGCAACCGTCAACTGATTCAACGTCCGGACGATGCGCCCGATGTCGTGCAGCGAAGGTTGGAAGTCTATCTGGAAAAAACGGCTCCGCTCAGCGCTTTCTATCGTTCAGAAGGCCTGCTCCGATTGATCTCCGGAATGGATGACCCTGAAACGGTATTTTCAAAAGTCGTTTCGACCATACGGATCCTGATAGCCGCAAATCGCGAACAAGCATAAATATTCATTTAGAAGCGAACGAATAGAAACAATTTGAACGGAAGCGCGCAGATCGCGTACAGTTCAATATTGACGACGAATAATGTCTTTACTGAAAAACCAGATTGAAATTTCAAAGATGCGAAAGACGGGGAAACTCGTCAATCAGGTGATCCATGAAACGGCGAAGTCAATCCGACCGGGAATCACGACATCCGAACTCGAAGATGTCGCAGTAGTGTTGATGGAAGAAAGAGGATTAACCTCCCCTTGCCTCGGGTACGCCCCGACAAATCATCCTCCTTTCCCGGCATGGACTTGCATCTCCGTGAACGAAGAGATCGTTCACGCTGTTCCCGGCAGACGCGCATTGAAAGAGGGAGACCTTGTTACGATAGATGTCTGCGCCGAACATGGCGGATGGGTGGCGGACAGCGCCTGGACGTTTCCCGTGGGTAAAGTTTCTCCAAAAGCTGAAAAGTTGTTGAAAGTGACTGAAGAGGCGCTGTATCGGGGAATTGCGCAAGCGCGACCTGGCAACAAGACAGGCGATATTTCCAACGCCATTCAAAAGTACGTCGAGAATCATGGGTTTTCTATTGTCGAAGAGTTGTCAGGTCACGGGGTAGGGCGCACGATGCACGAAGGCGAACTCTGCATTCCCAATTTCGGGGCGCGCAATAAGGGAACCCGACTTCAGTCCGGTATGACTTTTGCAATTGAACCGATGATCAATATCGGTAGGAAAGACATCGTGACTCGAAAAGACGGATGGACTATCGTGACAAAAGACGGCAGTCTTTCGGCTCATTTCGAACATACGATCGCTATCGTTCAGGGCGGTTCTC
>JAYVOT010000719.1:0-4849 GCA_043757795.1 Chthonomonadaceae bacterium
TCGAGTTGGGGAGCGACGAAGAAGAAGCTCTGGAATATGCCTTGATTCAATCCGGAGATCCGATAAAACTCGCAAACCAATTTCTAATTAAAAATAAATTTTGTCGCAATCAGCCTCTCCGGACGCGGCTTTCCATGATGATGCCCGTGCTTCGAACTTCCGAGTTATATCTTGGTCTTGCGCTCTTGGCGGCGTTTTTGGTGCAGAACGCCGGCGTAATTCAATTCACACTAGCATGGGTAGGGGTCTTTTTAGCGAGCCTTTTCGTTGGGGCGAGGCACTCGAAGGAGAGATTCGTGCAGGCGGTTGCGCTTACGGTCATTACCTGGAATCTTCTTCTGCCGCTCTATTTCACTTCTCTCTACATGGCGGCAGTTATTGGAAACGTGAATCACGCGACGATTATCGACATTTTTTTAAACTCATTCTGCGGACTGAGTTCTTATATTTTCAGCCTTGCATTAAAGCTCATCCCTTTCATCTTGCTCGGCGTGTTGGTCGGGAGCAGACTGAAACCCTTTTGCAACGCTCTTGAACGAAGAATCGCTCTCAAAAAAAATTCCAAACTGTCGCGAAACGCAATTTCCTAAACGCCGTCTCGATCCCGACGCAACCTCTCCTGAGTGTCGCAATCTCTAGTAGCTCGATAACCGGGAAGCGGATAGAGATGTCGATGAACGGCGTTTAGAATGTCGCTCTCAAACGGGAAAAATGCGTCCTCCAATTCGTCCGGCGGCGTGATCCAATTCCTCGCCCCTAACACGCAGGGCGGGAAATCGAGATCATCGAAAGCGTACTGAGCGATCTTCGACGCCATCGTGTGCAGGACGCTTCCTCGTTCGCAGGCATCTGAACAGAGAAGTATCTTTCCGGTTTTTTTGACGCTCGTCAACACAGGCTCATAGTTGAAAGGCGTAACGCTCCTAGCGTCGATCACCTCGGCGACAACCCCGAAACGCTCCTTCAATGTTTTTGCGGCATCCAATGCGCGGTAGAGGGTCGCCCCAATCGTGAGTATCGTCAGGTCGCTACCCGACAATTTGACCTCCGGCTCCCCAATGGGAATCGTGTAGAAGTCTTCGGGAACGCCATTCTTCCCAAGAAACAACTCCGTTTGATCGTAAAGCCGCTGACTTTCAAAAAAGATGACCGGGTCTGTGCCGAGCAGCGCAGAATTCATCAATCCTTTCGCATCGTACGGCGTGACAGGGTACACGACTTTCAAACCGGGAATGTGGGCGCACAGAGCTGTCCAATCCTGCGAATGTTGCGCCCCGTATTTGCTTCCCACGGAGACGCGAAGAACGACGGGCATACTCAGGGTTCCGCCGCTCATGCTCTGCCATTTGGCGAGTTGGTTGAAGACCTCATCCCCCGCCCGCCCCAAAAAGTCGCAATACATCAGTTCTACTAGGGCGCGACCGCCGGAAAGCGCGTATCCCGCGGCAGTCCCCGCAATCGCCGCTTCCGCTATCGGGCTATTGAAGAGTCGATGGTAGGGCAGAAGCTCAGTCAATCCTCGATAGACAGCGAAGGCGCCTCCCCAATCTCGGTTCTCCTCCCCATAAGCGATCATCGTCGCATCTCGTTCAAATCGATACAATATCGCCTCAAACAGGGCGTCTCTGATCCCGATGCACTTCGATCTCGGTAGTTGCGACCCATCCGAACCAATCCCGGATCGGGAGCGCAACGCCAATTGCTTCACTCTTGGGTTCTCTACCGCGAATTGAGAAAGTTCTGGAGTACGTTCAGGCGCAAACGACTCGATTTTCCGGTTAGAGAACATCGTCTTTTCAAGCAAGTTGCCGGAGCGATGTAAATTTGCACGCGGCGAGATTTCAAGATCAATAGCAGCTTTGAAAACGCGCATCAGACTAAATTCGATTTCGAAATGCATGGTTTCAAAATCCGAGGCGGCGCAAAGTCCGTGTGCAAGAAGATTTTTTCGATATGCGACGAGGGAGTCTTGCTCTTTCCAGGCTTCGATCTCGTTTTTTTCCCGGTAGGAGGAGGCGTCTGAGGGAGAGTGCCCGCTGTAGCGATAGGTGACCGTGTCCAACAAAACGGGACCTTCGCCGCGTTTTAAAATTTCCAGTTTTCGCGAGTAAGCATCAATGATAGCGAGCGGATTGTAGCCGTCCACTCGCTCTGCGTGCATCTGTTCCGGATTCAGTCCCGCTCCCATTCGCGCAAGAACGCCGAAGCCGCCCGTTTCGCCCACAGGTTGCCCGCCCATGCCGTAGAAATTGTTCACGAAGTTGAATAGAATCGGAAGTCCGCCGCGATGACTTTCGTCCCAGAGCGTTTTGAACTGATCCATCGTCGAAAAGCAGAGGGCTTCCCACACTGGCCCGCAACTCGCGGAAGCGTCCCCGATATTCGCGATGACGACACCGGGTTTGCAGTTCGCACGTTTGAAAAGCGCCGCTCCAGTCGCGATTCCTGCCGAGCCTCCGACAAGGGCGTTGTTGGGATAGATGCCGAAGGGAGTGAAGAAGGCGTGCATAGAGCCGCCCATTCCGCAATTGAAACCCGTTTCTCTCCCGAAGATCTCCGCTAGAGCGCCATATAACAGGAATTCCAGAGCCATTGATTTCACTTCGACAGGAGTCTCTCCCGATTTCTCAAGGGCTTTGAGAATCGCTCCGTCTTGATAATTTTCCATTACGGATAAGAGCGTTGCGTCTTCGAGTTTGCGGATCGCGCTCAACCCTTTCGCGAGTATTTCGCCATGACTTCTGTGGCTGCCGAAAATCCGGTCATCGCAATCAAGAAGAAATGCTTGCCCCACCGCAGACGCCTCTTGCCCTATGGATAGGTGAGCGGGACCTTTGTGGTCGTACTGGATTCCCCGGTACGCGCCTGAGAGCTTTACCTCTTCCAGCATCGTCTCGAAAGCGCGAATAATCGCCATATCGCGCCAAATTCCAATCAACTCCTCTGCGGAGTATGCGGCGACTTCCTGACTGAATGTTTGATCGTAACTGTTTATGGGAATCGGAGAGAAGGAGAGTTGTCCAGATTGTCTGACTGTTGCAGGAAGTATCGGGAGAGACTTGGGCATATGAGGACTCCAAAATAGTAGAACCGTGGGAAATTAGAAGAGAAACAACCGCGAAATGCGGACTCGGAGATGAGAACCGCGAAATACGAACGCGGAGATGAGAACCGCGAAATACGCGAAACACGCGAAAAAAACGCAAAAACAAAAAAATGCGAAAGGGTCTCTCGACCCCAAACCTGAATCGACCCCTAACCACTCCTTTGGAAGGATCGGGAGTTCAGAGTTTCTCTTCCCAAAGTTAAGCCTGGTTAGCAAGCGGGAGATTCCCCTTAACCTCTCTTTGGCAAGGAGTGATCACCGCGAAGCGCCGGGGGAGGTTTCGAGTTTGCGGGCAACATTTGCATTTGTTTTTTTGCATCCGCATTTTTTTGCGTATTTCGCGTGTTTCGCGGTTTCCTCTCCTCGTACTTGCATCCGCATCTTCGCGAATCTTCCTAGAGCGCGGCGATGATCGCGTCCGTCATTTCCGTGGTCGTAGCGGTTCCGCCGAGATCGGCGGTCATGTGCGCTTCGGATTCTAGAACTCGATCCACCGCGTGGTCGATTTTGTGCGCCGACTCATGTTCGCCGATGTGCTTGAGCATCATGGAAGCGGAGAGAATGAGGGCGATAGGGTTCGCTTTGTTGCGACCTGCGATGTCCGGCGCAGAGCCGTGAACCGCTTCGAACATAGCGATTCCGTGTTCGCCGATATTGCCGGAAGCCGTGAGTCCCAATCCGCCGATGAGGCCGGAGGCAAGGTCAGAGAGAATATCGCCGTATAGATTCTCCATTACCATCACGTCAAATCGTTCGGGACGCATTACCATTTGCATACAGGTGTTGTCGACGATCAACTCCTCGTATTCGATCTCCGGGTACTCGCGGTGCGCTTTTCGGATGCACTCCAGAAATAGACCGTCCGCCAATTTCATAATGTTGGCTTTGTGTACGGCGGTAACTTTTTTGCGACCGTTTCGGTGCGCGTATAGAAAGGCGTATCGTCCGATTCTCAAGCAGGCTGTTTCCGTGATAATTTTCAGGCTCTCTACGACCCCCGGAACGACGATGTGCTCCAAGCCGGCATAGAGGTCTTCGCTGTTTTCACGAATGATGACAAGATCGACCGTGTCGTATCTTCCATGAACGCCGGGGAGTTTGCGAACAGGACGAACGTTGGCATAGAGATTGAGCCGTTTTCTCAAAGCGACATTCGCGCTTGCGAAGCCTCCCCCGATCGGAGTCGAGATCGGGCCCTTTAAGCAAAGCTGATTTTTCAGTATGGAGTTGATGACGTCTTCCGGCACGGAGGTCCCGTACTTGTGGATCACCTCCCCGCCCGCTTCCGCCTCCTCCCAGGAGATTTTAACTCCGGTCGCATCCACGACTTTCACTGCCGCCGTCGTCACTTCCGGCCCGATGCCGTCTCCCGGAATCAGTGTCACTGTGCGCATCTATCGCTCTCCTCTGAAAAAATTTCAAGCAATTTTAAGTTTTGTGTTCAAAGCATCTATATCTTATCTCTTATGGTACACCAATTTTGAACTTTTCCAGTTCAAGGAGTAGGCTATTTCAGCTTTGAATTTCAGAATCGGAGAAAGCGCAGGATCTTAAAAAGATAAGATACTAGATTTGCCGATCTTGCTGCAGTTGTATCAAGTTTTAAAAGGAGCAAGTAGCTCTCATACCGAAGACTCATGCGTAAAAGGCTTGCCCGACGGGACAACTTACTGCGTTGCGATCGCATTTATCGCAAGAATAGCCCTCCCGCCGAAGGCGCTGCAACGAAGAGTTTGCCCTTCG
>JAYVOT010000720.1:0-4847 GCA_043757795.1 Chthonomonadaceae bacterium
GCGAAGCACACACGGCGGAACGCCACCCAGACCGTGACTTTAGTCATGGGACTCTCGTCATGACGCTCTGTCGTTTGCGTAACATGAGTTAACTGTTAAATTAAGGTCAAATCCATACTGATGTCCAATGCAGTCGCAGAGTGGGTCAGTGCGCCGACTGAGATGATGTCGACCCCCGTTTGAGCGATAGCGGAGATCGTGGACTCATTGATGCCCCCGCTAGCTTCCGTCATCGCTTGCCCGTCTACTAGTTCCACCGCCTCCTGCAACATTTCAAGCGACATGTTGTCGAGGAGAAGTATGTCCGCGCCTGCGTCAATCGCTTGTTGCACCTGCTCAAGAGTGTCGCACTCTATCGTGATGCTGAGTACGTGTGAAACTTGAGACAGCAAACGCTCCATCGCCTGCGCGATTCCGCCCGCCGCCTGGATGTGGTTGTCTTTAATCATGACTGCATCGTAGAGACCGAAACGATGATTTCTCCCGCCTCCGACTCTTACCGCATATTTTTCTAGCGACCTTAGTCCCGGAGTCGTCTTTCGCGTATCTACTATTCGCGCCTTCGTTCCAACCGCGAGAGCGACGAATTCAGCGGTTTTCGTTGCGATTCCGGATAGGCGTTGCAGGAAATTCAGAGCCACGCGCTCCGCTGTCAGCAAGGACTGCGCGGAGCCTTCGATGAGGCAGAGATGCTGACCCTTTTCGATCATCTCTCCCTCTTCAACTAGCGCCTCAAACCTCAATCCGGGATCGACCTGAAGGAAAACTCGTTCTACAACTGGAATTCCCGCTACAATTCCGTTGGCTTTGGAGACCATGACCGCCCTACCTTGCGTCTCAGAGTCGACAGTCAAAAGAGTCGTGATGTCCCCGGTTCCTACGTCTTCCGTTAGCGCGTATCGAATTATTTCGCTTACATCCGGTAAATGCTGATTCATACTATTCGCTCCCTGAAAATAAAAAAACGGAAGAGCGAGAAAACAAATCTCGCCCTTCCGCAAAAAATCACGTCTTCAAAATCAAGACTTCATCTGCGCGACTTTGATGAGGTTTTGAGCGTGCTCAAGCTCTTTGCGAAGAGCTTCCGCGTCAAGGGAGCCGTCATCAGGAAGTTCAAGCAGTTTTCGAGCGCGTTCCGCCGCCGCTTTCGCCTTGTCCACGTCGATCTCGTCTGAGAGTTGGGCGGAGTCGGCAAGGATCGTCACTTTATTATTGGAGACTTCGAGGAAACCTCCGCTTGTGGCGATAAACGCTTCGTTTCCGTTTGGAAGGGTCAGCTTGATGAGTCCCGTCGCAAGTTCCGTCAACAACGGCGCGTGGTTAGCGAGGATTCCAAAAGAGCCTGTGATGCCGGGGGCGCGTATTGATTGCACCTCTTCCGAAAAGAGTAGGCGCTCCGGAGTAACGAGTTCAAGTGGGAATGTGGAAGCCATTCAATTATCTCCATTGAAGGAGGAGGATAAGCTCTTTTAAGACCTCATCCTCCGCGCTCCGCATTTTCTAGGCGAGTGTCTTCGCTTTTTCGATCACGTCGTCGATGCCGCCGACGAGGTAGAACGCTTGCTCCGGCAAATCATCGTACTTTCCGGAGATCAACTCCTTGAAGGAGCGAATCGTCTCTTTCAGCGGGACGTATTTGCCAGGCGTTCCGGTGAACTGCTCTGCAACTCGGAACGGCTGAGAAAGGAACTTCTCGATCTTTCGCGCTCGTTCGACAACCAATTTGTCTTCATCCGAGAGTTCGTCTATTCCGAGAATCGCGATGATGTCTTGCAACTCTTTGTAGCGCTGAAGAATCATCTGAACCTGTCTTGCTATCTCGTAGTGCTCGACTCCGACAATGTTCGGCTGAAGGATTCGAGAGGTCGAGTTCAGCGGATCAACCGCCGGGAAGATCGCCTTTTCGGCGATTTTTCGCTCCAAATAGATGTAGGCGTCAAGGTGAGCGAAGGTCGTGGCGGGAGCCGGGTCTGTTGGGTCGTCCGCAGGAACGTAGATCGCCTGAACCGAGGTGACGGAGCCTTTTTTGGTGGAGGTGATTCTCTCTTGAAGCGCGCCCATCTCCGTGCCGAGCGTCGGCTGATATCCGACAGCGCTGGGAATTCGTCCTAGTAGGGCGGAAACTTCGGCGCCGGCTTGCACGAATCGGAAGATGTTGTCAACGAAGAGAAGCACGTCCTGCCCGCCCACGTCGCGGAAGTATTCGGCGATAGTCAAAGCGGAAAGAGCGACACGAAGTCGCGCGCCCGGCGGCTCGTTCATCTGTCCGAAAACCATCGCTGTTTTCTTGATGACGCCGGACTCTGTCATTTCGAGCCAGAGGTCGTTCCCTTCACGGGTTCTCTCTCCGACGCCTGCGAAGACGGAATAGCCTCCATGCTCGGTGGCGATGTTGGTGATAAGTTCCTGGATCAGAACCGTCTTTCCAAGCCCTGCCCCGCCGAACAGTCCGATCTTGCCGCCCTTAAGAAAGGGCGTAAGCAGATCGACGACTTTCAAACCGGTTTCGAGAACTTCTTGCTCGGCGTTTTGATCGGAAAAAGCGGGAGCCGGACGGTGAATCGGCCAGTATTCAGTTGCCTGCACGGGGCCCTTTTCATCGACGGCCTCTCCCAACAAGTTGAAAACTCTGCCGAGGGTGCCGTCTCCAACCGGAACGGTGATCGGTCCGCCGGTGTCCACTGCGGGCATTCCTCGCACGAGTCCGTCGGTAGTGGACATCGCGATGCAACGAACGACGTCGTTTCCGAGGTGTTGCGCAACCTCCACGGTGAGATTGATCTTGCGATCAGCGATTTTGACGGTCACCGAGTTGAAAATTGCCGGCAACTCGCCCGCGGGGAACCCGATGTCCACGACAGGACCTTGCACCTGTACGATGTGTCCGGTAGCCATGCTTGTGTTATGCTCCTTCATGCTCTCCGCGCAGGCGCCCCTGCTCCTTTGGAGGGGGCGCGTTTCGTGCTGCGGGCAAGCGTACTTTCAAAATGTGGGAAATTTCACAAATAGGATGCAGTAAAATGTAGAATGATTCTATTTTAGCAGTTTTCCGCCTCTGAGTGCAATAGCGCTGAAGATGATTTTTGCCGACTGTGTGAGGTAAAATCATAGTCGACAGTCAGGTATGAGTGAATCGTTCCGATTTGGAGTTGACTTTAACATGATCCTCGTGATTGACAACTATGACAGTTTTACCTATAATTTAGTGCAGTATCTGGGCGAACTCGGGGCAGAGATGAAAATCGTCCGAAATGACAAGATCACGCTTGACGAAATCGCCTCGCTAAAGCCGGACAAGGTACTGATCTCTCCAGGACCGGGCGCGCCGAACGAAGCGGGAATATGCGTGCCGATGATTAAGCGCTTTGCAGGGGAGTTCCCGATTTTCGGAGTCTGTTTGGGACACCAATCCATCGGGCAGGCTTTCGGTGGAGAGATCGTACGCAACGACAAGATCATGCACGGTAAAACTTCAATGATTCGACACCAAAACAAGGGAGTTTTCACGGGACTGCCTCAACCTTTCCAGGCGACTCGCTATCATTCCCTCGTGATTCGACGCGAGACGATGCCGGACTGCCTGGAGATCACGGCGGAGACGGAGGAGGGGGAAGTGATGGGGGTTTGCCACAAAACTCTCCCGCTTGAGGGGGTGCAATTCCACCCTGAATCCGCGCTCACTCCGAACGGAAAAGAGTTGCTTGCAAATTTCATGAAGGGTACGAGATAATGGCTGAAAGTAAATGTTTTTTTGACGTCAACGGCTATGCGGTGATTCCGGGTCTGTTTACTCCTGACGAATGCGCTTTTTACACGAAGCATTTCATGGAGCTGAGGGCGAAGGGCAGCTACGAGGGCGACATGGACGGCGTGAACGCGACTAGCGATGATCCGCTCAAAAAATTCCCGCGAATGATCCATATGCACCGATGGGATGAGACTTCGCTCAAATGGATGCTGGACGCTAAAATCAACCGGTGGCTGACGGAGTTTTTCGGTTGCGAACCTTTCGCAGTTCAAACCATGCTCTATTTCAAACCCCCGATGGCGCGCGGGCAGGCGCTTCATCAAGACAATTTTTACCTGCAAGTCTCTCCGGGAACCTGCATCGCGGCATGGCTCTCATTAGACGATGCAGACGAAGCGAACGGCTGCATGAGAGTGGTTCCCGGCAGTCACAAATGGGATCTGCTCTGCACGAAAACGGCGGACACGACCGAGAGCTTCACGGATACGACCGTTCCGCTTCCGGACAGCATCCTCCCGATTCCCGTGCCGATGAGAGCGGGGGACGTCCTCTTTTTTCACGGTTCGCTGGTTCACGGCAGCTACCCGAATACCACTTCCGACAGGTTTCGTCGTTCTCTCATCGGGCACTACATCGACAGCCATGCGGAGCAACTGACAGGATACGATCAGCCCGCCCTGCGAATGGACGGCACGGAACTGACGCTTCCTCTGAGTCCCGGCGGAGGCGCCTGCGGAACCTGGTCGGAGGAGGGCGGCAAACCAACTATCGCCCTAACGGGCAAGTTCCCCATTCTGAGCAGACAGGTTTTGGAACGGCAGTGAGCGCCTGAAATCGATTCGGTTCGCAAGCAATCCGTATCATTTTCACTCAAGCAGTCTGTCGGAGAGAAGGTTGGAGCCTCCCTAGGATAAAAATCTTACTGATTTTCGTAGGCTATGCTCGTTCATATTGGTTCCAATCTTCATCTCAGTGCGTTTTGCGAGCCGTTTTTGATCTCAAATTCCGGAAATCCTTGAACTGACGGCACTCTGAAGGTATCAATAACTGTTAGCACCCGCGCAACACATGGATTCGACGGAAATTAAGAGCCAGACAT
>JAYVOT010000721.1:0-4844 GCA_043757795.1 Chthonomonadaceae bacterium
ATAGACCTTTTCCAGGACATCTTCGTCATTCACGCTCTAATTGGTTGCGGTCTCTCGGTCTCGCCCCTGAGAAAATTGTTTCGGGCACTGACGGCAGGATTGGTTTGCGCCCTATTCATCGTCGGCTACACGCCGCTCGCCTCTCGACTTCAGCAGCAACTTTTAAGGAAAGACGCCCTGGCGAAGGCTCCTGCTGTCGTCGTGCTATCGACCTACTTGCAATCCGACGGAACTCTAAACTCAGCCGCACAGGAACGCACCCTACAAGGCTATATCCTACTTAAACAGGATTGGGCGAACCGATTGGTTCTAACTGCAAATGCAATGGATTTCGGGTCTCAAGCTCCCGCCATTCAAAGTCAGATGACGAAGCTGGGGTTGGACGATTACCCGGTCGACGTGGTCGGTCACGTCCGCGACACTCATGATGAAGCCCTGGCTGTCGCCCAACTCGCAAAACAAAGAGGGTGGACCCGCGTCCTATTAGTCACGCATCCTATGCATATGCGCCGCGCAGCAGGAGTCTTCGAGAAAGCCGGCTTGCAGGTCATCTGCTCGCCCTGCGCGGAGGGAGAATTCGATATGCAACTCCTCACCACCCCAAATGGCAGGTTGCATTCTTTTCGCTATTGGCTACATGAAACAGTCGGCATCGCCATCTACCGGTTGAGGGGATGGATGTGAAAGCGCAACCTGCTTATTATTCATTACAATAGTCGCTGATAAAGCTTGCTTCTACCTGAGAACAAATATGGTTGGACTTTAGTTCGGCGCTGGAATTTGAGAAGTCCGTTTTCTACACTCTCCGTAAAGGCGGTTTCTCCATTTCACTCAACTTGCGGGGCTACGCGTCGGACTGACGAGTTGTATCGCATCTTCCTCAATCGTCCCGACTGACAAACTCTTCGCACTGATTTGGTTTGAAAATTAAATGAATCTAGCGCGTTTCGTCGTAAGAGGTGCGCTTGCTTTAGATTCAAGTTCATTCTGAACTAAACGGAAGATCGCTTTTTCAAAACCCAGTCTCGTGCTGAGGCTATGCTGCATACTGTTTCGGCTTCCGTCGCTTTGATGACATTGAACATCTCTCTCGCAGTGACATAGTGCAGGCGAAACCTCTCACCGTCGTTGTAGCGATTCTCGGCGTCCGTAAAGAGCTGTTCAAGGTCTTTCCCCAACATCGCTTCCCGATTCGCGTCCGCTGCCCCGTGCGAGTGGAGTTTCACGAATATTCTGTCTGGTCTGCCTTTAATGTGTATGCCGCTTTGCACCCATCTGTCCAATCTGGCAGGATCGTATCTGCGATAAGAAGCGATATCGCCGTCATCCACTGCAGGGCGAGGTTTTCCGCCGCCGCGCTCGATGTAGGGAACAAGAGGTCCCTGTATCAATAGAAGATCGCCCTCGCCCGTCCGCCCCGATTCCGCCGGAACTCCGAAGTCGTGAGATTTCGGTTTTGCAGGATCGTCTGTCGCATAGTAAATTTGGTTCGTCATCCGAGGTTGCGCAGTCTGATTCCAGGCTGGAAAGGTGAAGTCCGCATAGCAACCCATTTCTCTCAACAACCTTATTTCGCTATTGACTCCGCAGTAATTTCTTCCGTTTTCCGCACGCGAATTGTCCAACGCCCAATTGCCGTGAATGAACGCCCATGCAATTTTTCCGTCCGGCCAAAAAGAGAGCGCGCCATGTCGACTGAAAGTCTCCAGCGCCTCCGCGAATTTCGCTTTCAGCGTGTCCTCGGTGTCATCCCGATGGTGCAGATGCACTTCGATTTCGCCAAATCCCGCCTTGCAGAGCGCTTGAAGTTTCGCGAACTCCCAATCGTCGTATTCATCCCAGGGATAGAAAAAACTGTGAGCAGGAATTCTTCCATCCGCGTCGGTATGTCGTTCAGCGATTTTCGGGTATCGTTCGATCCAATCTTCCAACCGCTTTCTTGCAAGCGGTTTATCCGCTTTGCCCACCTGAGGTTCGAAGTGATCGACAAGACAAAGGAAAAGGTCTGTCGTTTCGGAGGTGCGACTGCAACTCTTTGAATTGGCATTGCGCTGAAGAGCCGCCCGCAAACTAATTTCCAAATCGTAAAGAATCGCGTTCAAACTTCTCATAATATAATTTGCGTTCGCAATGAGCCATTTCCGGCGGTTCCATTTTGCCGAATCATCTTTTTCAAGAGCGAAAACCCCTTCGATAGCAGACGTTCGCCCCTGTTTTATTTCTAAATAGAGGTCTAATGGTCTTTGTTGCTACTATTGCATCCTAAGTACATTCGTACTATTTTATGTGCACTGAAGGGGCGAATAAGCCTGAACCTAATTTTGGTTTAGCGTCATACAAACCTTAGACTGCACTCTAAAAACAGGTAATAAGTCTTTGTCTTGTGCGAGACTTCAACCGAAAATGAAATTCATGCGTATTGCATGGTTACTCTTAAGAAAGTCTCAAGCCCAACTCCAAGACTTCGTAAGTCGCGATTTCCGGGCTTAAATCTCCCATTCTAAATCTCGCTCGCGCCCGTCGCGAGACCGAGACGAAGCGTTTTTCCTACATGACTCAGGGGCGAACGGCGGAAAACGCTGAGACTTGCAGTCAGCTTCAGAGAATCGAAACGGCGTCTGGGTTTACCGGATTCTCGTCCGAATCAATTCGGCTAATTTCCTAAATTGCACGCTCGCGTACGGCGAGGCATTTTGATTGTAGTTGAAGGAGAGAGTGAACCGGAATGCTTTTCAAAACGCTCCACAGCGACCTTCGACGCAAAGCGGAATGGTACGATCTGCCCGACGGATTTAAGTCGATACTTAGAATGGTCTTCAGTGACGGAAGTTTTTCACAGATAATCTATCGGGCGATGCGATTTTGTCAAACGCATTCGTTAAAACCGGTTGCCTACATGCTGTATAGGATGAACGTTCTTCTTTATGGAGCGGTGATCGGGCGCGGGGCGCAGTTCGGCGAGGGATTTGTCTTGTTGCATACGGTTGGGGTCGTTGTCAATAGCGAGGTCTCGGCTGGAAAAAACCTGACTATTGAAAACGGAGTTACGATCGGAGCTGAGAAGGGCGAAAGCCCGACGCTGGGCGACAACGTTTTTATAGGCGCCGGAGCCAAAATTATCGGCAATGTGAAGATTGGGTCGGATGTGAAGATCGGCGCGAACGCGGTCGTTCTCAAAGATTTGCCGGATGGCGCGACGGCGGTCGGAATTCCTGCGCGTATCGTTAAAATCTATGGAGAGAGGGTTTGAGCGTGAACGGATGATGCGTATTTTGAACTCATTTCCTAAACCCCGAAATATATGAAAAACAAAAATATCGTCTGTTTTGCAAAGGACTGGAGCGAAGATCCCACGAGTTGCAATCATGTCTTGATGGAGCTTTCAAAAGCGAATAAAGTGCTCTGGCTCAACTCCATTTCCACTCGCTCTCCAAACTTATCAAGCGGGCGCGACCTCGGAAAGATCTTTAAGAAGCTCGGCGGCTTTCTGAAGGGTCCCCAAAAGATCAATGATCGCATGTGGGTTTACACTCCGATCGCTCTGCCGTTTCATCATCACCCTGTCGCTGTCGCCTTCAACAAAGTTTGGTTGCGACTCACGATTTTCTTGCTGACGCTTTTTTTGGGCATGCGCGGTTTTCAATTGTGGACGTTCGTTCCCACCTCCGAAGAGTACGTCGGACATATGGGCGAGGACCTGCTTGTATACTATTGCACGGACAACTGGTCTTCTTTCAGCTCTGTGGATGGCGACAAAATCGGCAAGATGGTGAATCGACTGGCAAACAAAGCGGATATCGTTTTCGCAACTTCGACTCCGCTAGTGGAGAAACTGCGACCTAACAACCCTGAAACGCATTTGGCAGCGCATGGGGTCAATCACAGTCTCTTCGCTCGCGCAGTCGAGGCGAGCGCCCCGGTCCCGGATGACCTGGAGGCGCTTCAAAAACCTGTTCTAGGATTTTACGGTCTCATCGAGGACTGGCTGGATCAAGACTTGATCGCACGCCTCGCAACGCGACATCCGGAATGGTCTATCGCACTCGTAGGGCGAACTTGCGTGGACGTCTCTCGGTTGCAAGCATTGCCGAATGTGCATTTTCTGGGGCGCAAGCCTCATGCCGAGCTTCCCTTGTATTGCAAAGGTTTTTCAGTAGGCCTGATTCCCCATCAGGTGAATGAACTCACTCACCACATGAATCCGATCAAATTGCGCGAATACTTGAGCGCTGGACTTCCGGTGGTTTCGACAGCTCTGCCGGAAGTCAGACAGTATGGCGAGCATTGCCTCATCGCCGAGAATTATGATGAGTTTGAGCGAGACATAGAGACGATTCTCGAACGAGACACCGATGAACTTCGACGGAGGCGCAGTGAGGCGATGCAGTGGGAAACCTGGGAGAACAAAGTCGCGGACTTGAGCGGCAAGGTGGAGTTGGTCGCGAACCGAAAAAAAAGTAGCGGCAAACTGACTATTGCGGAACGGACAAGCTGAACCAAACATGTTTTCAGAGTTTTGAATTATTAAAGATGCGAAATAAAATACGAAACACTTCTGAATAGTTCAGTCGCATTCGCCTTCTCCGAGATTTGGGGAGGGCTTTTTCGTCAACAAATGACACAATCGGATCGTCAATGCGTTATTTTTTTTTAGAAACTTGACGAAAGAATGCAAGTTAGTTATAATAGCTAAGTATTACATTTCCGTCAATAAGTTCGTAGTGTAGTAAGGTCACAGCCGGTTTTGGAATTCAACAAGGAAAACATGATCAAACCATTAAAAATTGCTTTCTCCGGGATTCTCTTTGCAGCCGTCATCGGCGTTGTCGGATGCGGAGGCGGCT
>JAYVOT010000722.1:0-4840 GCA_043757795.1 Chthonomonadaceae bacterium
CCCCGGAAGTTTCATGAGGTAGACGGCTCGCCACATCATCCAGGCGATGAGGCCGCTCACCTTCATGTTGATGGGTCCCATCGTCAATTGAGCGACAGCAGTCTGATGCCCTAGCGCGCCCATTTGCCCCAATCCTTTGAAAGCGAACTGTATTCTCTCTTCGCCGCGAATGGAAGCGACAATGTTTTTCGCACAAAGCTCGCCCTCTCGGCTTGCGTGTTGCGCCGTCGGAGGGCAGAAGATCGTGCCGGTTTCATCGCCGGGTTCAGGAATCTGAGCGCAGTCTCCCAACGACCAGATGTGATCGCTTCCCTCGACCTGCATCTCAAGATTGACCTTGATTTTGTGATTGGATTTGCCGTTGCGCCCAATGCCCTTCGGCAGATTCAGCGCTTCGATCACCGGGTTCGGGGAGCCGGGAACTGTGGAGATAAGGGTTTTTGTCGGAATGCGCTCTCCGCTGTCCAGAATCGCTTCGTCGCCTGTTGCAGCTCTCAGCTTCGTCTTGAGTCGGATCTCCACCTTGTTCTTTTCAAGAACTTTTTGCGCCAGGAGAGCCAGACTCTCCTCCATTTCGCGAAGGATTCGAGTGTCGCTTTGGAGCAGAACCATTCGGATTTTATCCGGGTCGATATTGCGATACTTCTTAGCGGCTTTCCGCACGAAGTCGTTCATTTCCGCGATGCACTCCACTCCGCTCCAACCGCCGCCTGCGACGACGAAAGTGAGCAACGCCTCTTTGAGCCGGGGATTATTTTCAACGGAAGCCTCTTCCAAAGTGCGAATGACATGGTTGCGAAGCATCAGAGCGTCGCTGAGGTACTTGAAGCGGAGGGCGTGTTGCGTCAAGCCCGTCATGCCCCGGAAATCGGTCACGTTCCCCATCGAAATTACGAGGTGATCGTAGTAGTATTCGCTCCGCACCGGCTTGAAACCCGGACTCGTGATGACGATCTTGCGCTCAAGATCGACGCTCTCCACGTCGCGAGTGATAATGTCCGTTTTTGGAAGCAATGAACGTAGGGGACTCACAGTGTCGAAAAGCCCGACGTGCCCAGAGATGATCTCTGCGAGCATGGGCTGATAGACAAAATAGTTGTCTTTATTGATGAGCAAGATGTCGTAGTCATCCTGGTCGCCCCGGAGCTTTTCAAGCGTTTTGGCGGTGTAGACTCCGCCAAAACCGCCGCCCAGAATGAGAATGCGTTGCTTCGCCATAGTTAAGTCGCTATCCTTTCGCACAGGGAGGTAAAGAAAGTTCAGGAAGTCTCGCCTTCGAACGGAACTCTCTCGCAACAAATGAAACCTGAGCGGAAATCGTAATTTTGCACAAAATCTTTATCGTTGATTATTGGCTATTCGCGTGCGAGAGTCCTGCCCTATTTTTAACCCCTGTTGAGTAGAACAGCCTGAACTCCATTGAAAATCGGATCGAATGCATTCCTCCTACGGCAGAATCCGTAGGAGAATGGGCGAAACCCGCCTCAGGAACTAGAAAGACCGACTTTTAAGGAATGCGAACTCAACGCGCATAGCGGGTTTTCGAATGTCCGGCGCAATAAATCAACTGGCTTAATGGCGTTTAGTCCAGCGTCTTTCGGCGTTCCCGCGTCTAAAAGACGCTTGTTTTTCCTGCCGGAGGTTTTCAGCCCCCGGAGCGAAAGCTATCTTTTTCCTGCCGGGCGCTTTCAGCCCGCGGCATCGCCGCGCAACCAATTCTTTCTTCTAGAGCGCGCTCAAGCAAGTAAAACTATCATTATCGCTTAAACTGCTTGTCGATCTCGCGAAAGCCGATCTTCACGACTATCGGGCGACCGTGAGGGCAGAGATAGGGATTTTCCGTCTCCGCGAGTTGCTCCAGAAGCCCCGTCATCTCCTCGATCGAGAGCGGGTCGCCCGCCTTGACCGCCATTTTGCAAGCGTTCGTTATCGTGACGTGCTCCTGCTGAACTAGCAGTCGACGAGAGACGGTCTGATTCACGAGGTCGTCGATCATATCCCTCAAAATCTGTTCGTAGGGCTTGTTGACGAGCATCGCCGGGACGGATCTCACGACGAAACTCTCGCCTCCGAAAGGAGAAATTTCCCAACCGGAAGCGGCGAACCCCGCCAACTGCTCTGAAAGCAGCAGCGAATCTCTCTTGCTGAGATTCACCGTGATGGGAACCATTAGGCGTTGCACCGGAATGCCGTTTGAGAATCGCTTGACTGTCAAGCGCTCATACAACACCCTTTCATGCGCGACATGTTGGTCGATAATCGCGATTCCGTCCGGCGTGAGAGCAATGATGTAGGTATTTCGCGCCTGCCCGATTACTTTGAACTCTCGCAGTTGCTCCGCAAACGGCTTTGGGCGAGGAGGGTCTGTGAGAGAATCGACGTCGTTAGTCGCATTTCGAACGTTGGGATCGGCGTCTAACGTTGAGCGTTCGGAGTTGATATCTGTTGCGGGAGACGTGCGTTCAGGGTTGAAATCATTGTTGGAGTTCGTTCCAGGAATAAAATTGGCGAAGGCGGCGAGGGCGGCTCCAATATGCGAAGTCGCTTCCTGATCGCCCGGCGCGACTGCGCTTGAAATCAGGTTTCCGACTCTTGAAGCCTCATCGCTCATCGACGAATGACTATTTCCTAGATTGAAAGTCTGTTGCAACTCGATAGCGGGTTCAGCCGGGCTGAAGGGCGTCATTTTGGCGGTAGGTACGATCCCGTAGGCGAGAAGCGCTTGCTTGACCGCCTGACTTACGGCATGATGAATCTCTCCGTCACGCGTGAATTTGACCTCGGTTTTTGTAGGATGGACGTTAACATCCACAAGATCCGGCTGCACTTCCACGAAAATCGCGGCAATGGGAAATCGGCTGTCCGGCGTGAGAGAGCGAAAAGCGTCTTCAAGCGCGTGATTCAACAGACGGCTTTTTATCGGGCGTCGATTGACGAAAAACAACTCGTGCGTCCTGCCCGTTTTAGTGAAGTCGGGCGTCGCGACGTGCCCCGTCACCTTCAATCCCGGTGAATCGAAGGAAATGGGGATGAGCTTTTTGGCGATCTCGCGTCCCCAAATCGCGGCGAGCGCGTTCAACGGCTCTCCCGTTCCCGGCGTCGCGACAACCTCATGAGCCTGTTGCCGGAGCTTGAAAGCGATCTGCGGATTTGCGATGGCGAGGTGTCCGAATAGTTCGAGAGCGCGGGAAGATTCCGTGGGAGTGGATTTCAGAAACTTGAGGCGTGCAGGCGTGTTGAAGAAGAGTTCGGAGATTTCAAAAGTCGTTCCCTCTCGACATGCGACCTCTTCGATGCTCCGTATCTCCCCGCCGACTACGAGAATTCTGGTTCCGCTCTCTTCGTCGTGAGGCCGCGTGGTCATGAGAAAGCGGGAGACGGAGGCGATAGAGGGCAGAGCTTCTCCGCGAAAGCCCATAGTGCGAATTGCGAAGAGGTCGTCCGCCGTTCGTATTTTGCTGGTTGCGTGGCGTTGCAAAGCCATGATTGCGTCGTCGCGCGTCATGCCTGTGCCGTTGTCGGAAACGATGATCTTGTGCTTGCCGCCCTCTTCCAGAGTCGCACCGATCTGAGTCGCCGCAGCGTCAATGGCGTTCTCCGCCAACTCTTTGAGGGCGGAGGCGGGTCGCTCCACCACCTCCCCGGCGGCGATCTGATTCGCCGTAGTCTCATCTAAAAGCGCTATTCGATTTTGAGCCAAGATACCGCCTCGCAACTATCCGAATGATATCGTAAAAGTAATTATTCAGTCGCAAAAAAGGAGTTGCACCTGAATTTAGTATTGGTATGCAAGCAATCTATTTGAACAGGATGGTGAGGACCAACAGGATGCATACGGGATAAAAAAAAACGGATTCAAGGGCTTTGGATTTCCGAATCTTAGAATTTCATCCTGCTGATCCTCTGCATCCTGTCCAAAAAATCTACTCTCGTCACCCCATTCAAGCGCCCAGAACCTGAAATCATGCTTAGAAGCGTGTTTTGCAGAATTCCGAGCAGTCAATCGATAAATTTGATGTCTCATAAAAATATAGTGAATGAAAATTTGTTTTTTACTGCGACCAGAGAGCCACTGCGGCCAGGTCTTGCGCCCGGTCGCCCAGAGCGGCGGGAACAATTTGGCAGACGTCAGCGCTCCTGCTCCAGGCGTATTCTCGAACGGCGGCGCGAATGGGATCGAGAATCAGGTCTCCAGCGTGAACAGCGATCGTTCCCAGAACGATGCGCTCCGGATTGAGGATTTGTATGAGATTTGCGATACCGATCCCCATGTAGGTTCCCGCTTCATCCAAAATTTGAGTTGCGAAAGGGTCGGCGTCAAGCGCCGCCTCAACGATGTGCGCCGCCGTAATATTGTCCGGTCTGCCTCCTGCAAGCGCCAGAACTCGTTTCGCTCTCCCGTAGACCATACTCTCGCGCGCAAGCCTTGCGATGGCAGGTCCCGAAGCGAGAGCTTCCAGGCATCCCCGTTTTCCGCAGGCGCACAACGGTCCGTTCATCAGGATCGTCTGGTGTCCCAGTTCTCCTGCAAGGTCATTGGTTCCCCGGAATAGTTTTCCGTCCAGAATCAAGCCCCCTCCTATGCCGGTTCCCATCGTGATGAATGCCATGTTGCGGGTTCCTCGCCCCGCTCCGAAACTCCACTCCGCTAGAGCCGTCGCGTTGGCGTCGTTTTCCACCCGCACCGGGAGTTTGAGAGCTTTTTCGAAGAACGCCTTCACTGGAACTTCAACCCATTTAGGCAGGTTAGGCGGCGCTTGAATCACTCCCGTCTTAGAGTCTAGCGGACCTCCGCAAGAGACTCCTGCGCCTGCGACGTCGATCGCTTCAGGAAGGGAGA
>JAYVOT010000723.1:0-4829 GCA_043757795.1 Chthonomonadaceae bacterium
GGCTTGGGGAATAGGACTGCGAATTTCGACTGATTGACGCTTTTTGCGCCTTTCCACGCCCAAAAAACTGTCCCTGTAAAAATACTGTTGACAAACTTCTCGCATTAGTGTAGAATAATAGTAGACATTTGTATACATTTCAAAAAGAGAGGAATAGGGCATGAACCGAATAGAGTTGAGACCGGAAACGGAAAGAGAACCGATTGACGAAAGCGCCCGGGAGAGAGTGAAAGAGAGAGCGGCGAAAAGAATTCGGGAGAACGAACGCCTTGAACAAGAGGCGGACGAACTCCTGAGGACACTCCCTTCCGACCCGGACTGTCCGGTCTACACCGAGGCGAATCTGTTTCGACCGGAGCGCGGCGGAAGGTTTGGAAGGACAGTGGCGAGCGTGGATGCGTTGGCGGAGGCGTTGCCGTCGAGTCGAGCGTCGCAGTGCTGGCAAGAGGAGATCGAGTTTCTTGCGACGATCTCCACGCTCACCTCGTACGAAGCGCTCTGCTTGAGAGGGTGGACGCTGGGGCTGACGCAAGCCGAGATGACCGTAAAATTCAAGCTTCATTCTCAACAACTTGTCTCAAAATCGCTCAAGAAAGCGGTCTGGAAATGTTTTCAGGGTCTCGACGCCACTTTCGCAAGCGTCAGCAAACATGTCTCCTATCAAAAACCGATCCGCCGCAACGTTAACCTTTCAGGGAGGCGTTGCCGAAATTGCAACGAACCCTTCACGCGTTATCTCGGATTCGGACTTTTCTGCTCGGCAGGTTGTCGGGAGGCGATAGGACACAGGAAGCGGTGGGGGGAGTAGAGGGTAGAGGTGAGAAGGGAGAGAGGAGTTGAGTCGGCGACTGATTCCTTTCCTTACCTCTCTCCCCTATCGCCTTTTCCCGAGCTTCGAGAGAAAAAGCAACGTGCGGAGCGCCGCAATCTCCGGCTCGCTAGATTTGAGGAAAGGAAGAAAACCTTTAAGCAAAAGAGCCGCCTTCTCCCACATTGCGGGAGAAGGCGGCATCGGGGATGAGGGCATCGTAGGAAGCAGATTCTCTCCGACGCCCAATTCGAATTTGAGAGGAAAAACTGAATATGCGGAAAACGAAATTGACGATTGAAAGTCCTGAAAAAATGGACTTGCA
Source organism: Chthonomonadaceae bacterium (assembly GCA_043757795.1). Lineage (GTDB taxonomy): Bacteria > Armatimonadota > Chthonomonadetes > Chthonomonadales > Chthonomonadaceae > JAYVOT01. Next base: position 1,134 of record JAYVOT010000723.1, read on the forward strand.
AGCGGTTCCTGTAGCTCATGAAGCCTTGTGGGAGGCGTATCGACGAGACCCGGCGCGGTTTGCGAGGGAGGTTTTGGGGTCGCAGTGGTGGCGGGCGCAGGAAGAGACGGCGGAGCTTGTGGCGAACCACCGGCGAGTGGCTGTGAAGGCGGCGAACGGAGTCGGGAAAACCTACCTTGCCGCCGATCTGTTGCTCTGGTTCCTCTTCTGCTTTCGCCCCTCCGTCGTGCTGACGACCGCTCCGACGTGGAGGCAGGTGGAATCGCTTTTGTGGGAAGAGGTGCGGCGGCGCTTCCGAAAAGCGAAAGCTCTGGCAGCCTTGAATCCCGGCGGCGCAGCGCTGGAGGGAGACATCCTGAAGACGAAGTTGACTATCAGCGAAGGGCACTTCGCGATGGGACTCAGCACCGACGACCCCGTCCGATTTCAGGGGTTTCACGCGGAGAACTTGCTCGTGATTCTGGACGAGGCGTGCGGAGTGCAAGAAGAGATATGGGACGCCGTGGAGGGCATTTGCGTGGGGGAGAACAACCGGGCGCTCGCTATCTCGAACCCGCTGACTCCTTCCGGGCGCTTTTACAAACTGTTTCATTCGGCGCGTTGGAAGACCTCCACGATCTCGGCGCTCGCTCACCCGAACGTGAGAAGGGAAGGCGCGACGCGAATTCCGGGAGCGGTCACCTATGAGGCGGTCGCGGACAGGATCGTCGAGTGGTGCGAACCGACCGGGGAGCGAATCGGAGGCGAGCCGCCTGAGGGAGAAGAGGCTGCTGAAGGGCGCAGAGCGGAAGCGCCTTCAAAGGAACGAGTTGAAAGTTCAGAGACGCGCGTGATTTGGGAGGGAGAGGTCTATCGACCTCACCCTCTCTTTTTAGTGCGCGTGATGGGAGAGTTCCCGACGTCTGCAGAGGACAGCCTCGTCTCTCGCGACTGGATCGAAGCTGCAGTGCGGAGAGGGAAAGACCTCTTGTCTTCTCTTCAAAACGACTCGGATCGTTGCATTGTCGGCGTGGACGTGGCTCGCTTCGGCAGCGATGAAACGGTGATTATCGTTCGGCGGGGAGCTTGCGTTCTCTCATTGCAGACGATGCGCGGGGCGGACACGCAGGAGGTGGCGGCGAAAGTTCGGCAGGTGATGAAGGAGCGAAACGCCTGCGCAGTGGGAGTGGACAGCATCGGAGTGGGAGGGGGAGTCGTGGATGCGCTGATCCACGCCAATCAGGAGGGCGTCGTCTCCATCAACGCCTCCGCCTCTCCGGTTCGAGGTTGCGAGGGGTCGCTTCTCTTCAAAAACCTGAGGGCGCAGACGTTTTGGAGAGTGCGTGAACTTCTGCGAAAGGGGTGCATCTCTCTGCCGGACGATTCCGTTTTGACGGAACAACTCGCGGCGCTGCGCTACAAATACAGCCTGATGGGAGAGATTCAAATCGAGAGCAAGGACGAGATTCGCAAACGCGGACTGCCCTCCCCGGATCGCGCGGACGCCCTTGCGCTGGTTTTCTGCCCTTTGCTAGGCGCTCTGCCGGAGGAAGAGGAGAAGCGGTTGCAGGCTCCTTGCATCTCGACCTACCGGCAAGTCCCGGACTTCGCTCTCGGGCGCGTTGGGAAGTGGTGACAGGGCGACGGAGTTAAAAATGAATTGTTTGAACCATGATGTCCATGATTAAAGGATTAGCATGATACTACGCGACAGTATCTCTCCTGCACTAAAATCAAGTTAATCCAATAATTGTGGGCATCATGGTTCAAACAAATTGGTTCAGACAAGAAGCGAGCGGCTGACCAACACCCTTGCTACCGTAGCAATACTCGTCTTGCACAGTTCAAGGAATTCATTGAACTTTATTTGCCTAATCATTATTAAACCTCCCATAAATTGAAACCTGGACTAGTATTTCAGACGGAGATTCGCATCTGAAAATCGTTGATCAGATTTTGCATCTTCAGGCAATAATTTGATGGATTCATTGTATTGCAAACGTACCTCCTCGTAATTTTTCTTTTCTAAAGCGTCTGATGCATACTTAACGTGTTTGAAGTAAACGATGGAATTAGTAGCTCGAGAAGCATTCTCTTTCATATAATCTACTAATCCCTCCCAGCATTTATGAGTCTTAGGATAGTGTTCCCAGAATAGTTGGTCAACTCTATCACTTACGATACTCAAGCGATTGCCATCTTCAAGTCGATACGCTTTGTCAGCTTCTTGATGCAAGCCCTCTAGTTTTGTTAATCCCATGGAATCATCAAACTCGTTGCATAGCGACTCAGTCGCTCCAATCAAGCTAAGCAGCCTCTTGTATTTGGATTCCAATCCATACTTGTTTATCAAAGGGCGCAGACTGTTTTTTGTATCTGACAGCTGTTTTTGGATGTTCTCTCCTTCTCCAAGCTCTCCATTTTTCACTCGTTCAAGATTTGCTTCTAACTTTTCAAGTCGTTGGGCATTCTGTAACAAGGTATCTTGTTCCTCGACATCCACATATTCTTCGATTTCTGAGATGGAGGATTGAGCCGTTTCGATGGAGGCTTTGAGATCGTCCAAATTTGGAGCTTCAAGAACCGATTTCGATTCTATGACGTAGTCTTTGTCGAGTAGAGGGATGTAGATGGTAGACTTCAAGAGGCGTTTTTCATCCATTCTCACTCGGATTTCAACCGGTTCGCCTTCTTTAAGAGTACGATTGATGTCAGTGCCTTTTATATCGCAATAGCCGACTAAAAAGTTGTCGTCAGGGTTGTCGCTATTGCCTTCAATTAGATTTACTCTAACCTTCTCCAGTGATCCAGCTATAAGGGCTTTGGAAAGATTAAATTCTCTACTTCCACTTGCTGGAAGTGGTGAGCCTGCATTTATCATTTTATGAACTTTTTTGCCATCGTCGTACACGATTCCGTAGTCATAAGGCGTAATGCTTGTCGCTGCTCTAACTCCACCTCGAATCAAAAATGAGTTTGGCTCGCACTTCGAAATGCTGCCGCTTGAATCACGTACTTGAATTTTGAACTCGGTCATTTGCTTCCGACTCAAAGTAACTTCTTCGCTAAACGCTCCTTCTGAAAGCCGAATCCAACCTGTAGAATAGTCGCCGATTGTAGAAGAGATTTCAATTTCCCCGCGGAATCCCTCCGGGCTAGTAATTCTCCCTGCAACTGCCGAGTATTCATCAGGGGAAACAGGGTCATACGAAAGCGCAAGTTGAACTGTGCCGGGAGTGGATATTGCAACTGAGTCGAATTTCTTTTTAAGAATAGAGCCAGCGTGAATTGCCGCACCTCTTGCAACGACAGTCATAGGGTCTTGTTCAAGGTTTAGTGGTATACCTAATTCCGATTGCAATCTCTGTCTGATGTAAGGCATCTGAGTCGGTCCGCCCACCAGAAGTATGCTCTTGACTCCGCCAGAGCTTGCAGGAATATCCACAATTCGCTCTTGAGCAATCCGAATTGTTCGTGAGACAAAATCGCCAATCAAATCCTCTAACAAGGTTCGCGTTAGTTCTATTTTATCTATTGGCAAATCGAAGTCGTCCAAATAGATACTCGTCATTTCAACATCGCTCAGAGCGATTCTCGCTTCCTCGCAAGCGATCAATAACTGATGTTTCTTAGATGCGCTTTTAAACTGATCTATGTATCCTCCTTTTCGATCAATGACATTGAGAGCCCAATCAAATACATTCCGGTCGAAGTCAG
>JAYVOT010000724.1:0-4825 GCA_043757795.1 Chthonomonadaceae bacterium
CGAACGGTCGACCTACAAGCGACCTATTTCAAGTTTACCTGTTTTTATTAAATCCAAGCGCTCTTTCGGACAACCTCCCTTGGGCTAGCGCATCTAAATTCAATTCAGCGAATTTCAACAAATATCAACAGTTAAAACTCATTCCTTTTCTCTATGGAAAATGCCCGTTGAAATCGGTCTGTAGGCAACCATAAATTGGGGTGGGTTTATCAATTTTAATGGCTGATGAGATGCAAAGGTCAAAAAATTTAGATGCACCAGTCCTGAGGAAAGACTACCTTCAGAACCAGTGGACGTGGTATTCTTGCGGGGGCGCGTGCTCTGCCGGGAAGTTGGCGGAGCAACAGGCGGACTTGACCGGCGCGACTTGGACGACTACTGGTCAGCAACTACGTATAGGAGTAGGGGCGGGATGTACATCCGTTCATCGCTTCGAATTCAGCTGGCGTTTTATCACCTAATGAAGAATTGATTCGCCAGGTGTTGTAAACGTCATCGAGAAACTTGCCAATCCTATTTATGAAACGGATCGCCAATGCGTTATTCGCAAGAGCGATGTTGTTATCCTCAGTTTCCAGTTTTAGAGGTTCACTGCAAAGTCCAAAAACTTCCGCTTGCAAACTTTCCTCGTCCGAAAGATGTTCGCTTTTCTACCGGGAGTTTTCAAACTCCCGGATTTCATTATCCCTTTGCAACGTGCTTTGGATAAAAAGAATCTAATTCTCCCTATCGGAGTTGCTTGACGACAATCCCGCCGCTCTTTGTCTTACATCAGGCAATAGGCATCATGGCTTGACAGTCAGCCTTAAGATTGTCAATGAATGGGGTAAGAAAGTTCTTCGGAACGACTCTGATGCGTTTGTGATCGCTTCCTGTTTTGGGGCGATGTTAAGCGGCTGATCGACCGAATTAACCGCGTTCGGGTCGCCTGAAAGTACGACCGCTGAGCCTTTTGGTTCGACTTGCCCTGTTCCGTGAAGTCGAATATCCATCTTCATCGACGCGTCGCCGGGATTGACGACCTTGACGAAGACAGTGCGGTTGGAAGACGAATAGGCGGCGGAAGCTACGATTGGCAGCGGGGCGGATGCTGGCTTATCATTCGTTTCGGAAACAAGTTTGTCGTCCACGTAGCCGCGAATATGATGTCCGGCAATCACCAGTTTGATGTCGTACCAACGATTGGTTTCAACTGCAAACGGGACTCCTTCGCCATAAGCTGCGCGCTCTCCCTTTTCAGCCGCTTCGAATCGAGTTTGCGTATTTCCCCACCCTCCGATGTTCCACCAACGATAGTTGTCGCTATCCTTCGCGTGGAATAGCACAAGGAATCCTTCATTGCCGCTCAGCTTGCGCGCTCGGAGTTGCAGAGTGTAGTCAGTCCAGTTCGAATCGCCGGACATTGCCCAGGTTTCGGAGTCTCCGTTGATAGGCGCTACCAGATTATTGCGGACATCCCAACCGCCGCCAGCTGTCTTCCAGCCGACTAAGTTTTTTTCAGGGGCGAAAGCTTTGAGCAGACTACCATCCGGCGCAGTCACTTTGATGTCGGAGTACTCAGCTCGAGTGTGCCATATCCCGACACCGATGCCGCCGCGAGGAGCAGGCGCTTGCGCAACAGGAGCCGGTTCCACTTTGATAAGAGACTCCAGCACAACCTCGCCCCGGTTTTTCGCGAGCATCGATTGCGTGTAGTAGCTCGGGGAGCCAAAGCTGCCAAGGGCATCATATCCGATCAAATTCGTTCCCCATTGCCACGCTTGCGGGTATCCTCTAGTCCTGTCCGCAGGGCTTACGTTGACTAGAAGCGGAGCATAGCACTCCAGGGGAATGGCGTCTGCATTCTGCTCCATCGCCATCACGAAGGCAGCGTCAGCCAACCCGGCATTTAATGTCGTTGTAGGTCGTCCCTCTTGCGTCGCCCACTCTCCCACAAAAGTCTTGATGCCATCCGATTGCCTCCCGTTCCACCCGCCGCCATTGAAATTCAACGTCTTCGCCTCGCCTTTCGGCGGATCGTATTGACGACCCAATGTGATCATTTGGCGGGCGCTTCGGTAGAAATGATCGTCGTACAAGTCTGGCTTAAAGCTCTTGACAGGGGCGGAAGCAATGATCTTGAGGTCGGGATATTTTGCGCGTATCGCTTTCGCCATCTGCGTGAATCTGCCGTCATAACTTCCCGACCGATCAAACCAGTCTTCATTGCCAATTTCGATATAGCGCAACTTGAATGGCTCTGGAAACCCATCAGCGGCGCGCTGTTTGCCCCATTTGCTCGTCGATGACCCGCTGACGTATTCGATCTCTTCCAGAGCCTCCCGGGTGTACTGCTCCATCTCCGGACTGCCTGCATCGACGTGATTTCCATTCAACACATAACCGGCAAAAACAGCAAGCACCGGCTCGGCGTTGAGCTGTTTGCACCATTGCAGGTATTCCGGCATCCCGAACCCGTCGGAAGACCGATAGCCCCAGCATCCCATGTGACCGGGGCGCTGATCTGCGGGACCGATCATCTCCTTCCAGTTGAACCTTGTCGGGAAAGTATCGCCTTCGACATAGTTGCCTCCGGGCAAACGAATAAAGGCGGGGTGCAGGTTTGCCATCAGATTCATCAGGTCTGGGCGCAGTCCGTTGGGAGTGTTTTTGTAGGTCGGCGGAAATAGCGAGATCAGACTGAACGAGACGCTTCCACTCCCCTGTGTGGAGAGAATGAAACGAGCTTTCGATGTCGTCAGCGCATTTCGTCCGGTCGCGAGCTTGACAGTATATTTCACCCACTCGGCAGTGACAGCTTTAGTGGTCGCTTTCGCAACTATAAGATTGCCGTCGTCCGTGACGAGGGATGCCATAAGCGCGCCTTGAAAGCCTGAGCCGCCCTTTGCGTAAAAACTGGCGACATATTTCGTGTTTGGGCGAATTGGAATGCCCCAGTAGCCATCGTTTGCTACTCCTGCAAATTTTCCAGACAGGTCGAGTTTGAGACTGAGCGGCAAGGCGCTGTTGACCGGTGCATTTCGATCAATGCTCGCCTTGCCATCGCCAATAAGACTCCAATGAGCGGGCAAACTCTGATTCTCACTCGGCGGTCTCCGGGGAGCCGGGTCTTGAAAAGTGCGGTTCTGAATCAACTCGGCGAAGAGTCCTCCATCATAACTGTGGTTGATCTCTTCAGTCATGAGTCCGCCAAAGGTGGGAGGGATTGCAGGGCCTTTTTTACTGAGGTCGATGTCCAGAGTCGCCTGGACATCCGCTCCAAATGCTTGCATCGGCAGAGAGCTTAAAAGTGGTAGAAGGGCGGCGCACGCGGCTGTTAGAAGTGATTTTTTCATTGAAAGTTCTCGCTCGCAAACTTAAGATTATTTTGTACTGGTTGGATTTTTAACTCTTCATCTCTGTCCGATGAAATGGGCTTTCGTTTAAGAAGCGCTCAAATATAGGTGTATCGTCCTGCTACTGCTCTCTTGCGCGGAGACTGAAGTCTCCTGCAAGGAAAACGCAAAGTCCGCCAGTGCGGACTCGGCGCTCTGGCTTGAATATCGCTTTGCTAAAGGAAAAATTGAGGGTCGCTCCATTCACACAAATTATAGCTCATTTGAAGTCTTTGTCGAGGGAGTGAATGCGATGAGTTTTCAATATTCTTTGGCTGTTTTCGATTTCGAGATTCTCACCGTACATCGACAGGCCGGTACGCGTCTAGTAGATTCAAAGAAGTTTCAAAAAGTTGCAAGAATACCAGGTACACTCATAATACAGAGGGAGCTTTGACACAGAGCGTGGACGAGACGGGAATCCGAACCTATCAGTACGACGCGCGAGGCAACCGAACCAGCATGACCGACCCTCGCGGGAACACCGCCGCCACCTACAGCTCTGTCGGAAACCTGCTGACTCAGACCGATGTGACCGGGAGAGTGGTGACGAACGGGTTCGACACCTCCAGCAGGCTGACGAGCGTTGGAGACTCGAATGGGAGCGCGACTTTCGCCTACAATGCCGACGGCTCGACCTCGACAGCCACCTACCCGAACGGCACAAGGGCGGAGTACACTTACAACAACCTCGGTCAGGTCACGCTCCTGCTCCATAGAAAAGTCTCCAATAACTCTGTGATCGTCAGCTATGCCGGGGTCTACAACTCGCTCGGACAGCTGACTCAGGTGACCGAACAGCCGAGCGGCGACATCACGACCTACAGCTACAGCACAGTCGGGAATCTGCTCAGCGAAGTCCGAACCGGGGCGCGCCCCTACTCTGGAACCTACACTTATGACAGCAGCGGCAAGCGATTGACGGCGGTCGTGGTCACAAACGGCGTGACGACCCACAACGGGACATACACTTACGACGGTGCGGGGCGGCTCATCACCGTCGTCGATACCGCGACCAGCACGACCGAGAACTACGTCTGGAATACTGATGGAACCCTCGCCTCAAGCCCGGGGCCCGGCTACACCCGGAACTTCACTTACGACGAAGAGGGCAGGCTGCTCTCGATTGCGAGGAACGCTCAGGTCGTCTATCAGTACGGATACGGCTATGACGGAGGACGAAGATGGCGCAAAGACCTCCTCAACAACGTCTGGACGTGGTATCCCTGCGGAGTAGCCTGCACCGCCGGAGACTTGGTGGAGGAGACGAGCGACCTGACCGGGAATGTGTGGTCTGCCAGCGCGAGCTATCTGAGGGCAGGAGGCGGTTGTTCGAGCCAGATCATCTCGAGAAGCGGAGAGACGCATCATTTCGACCTGATCGGCGCGGCGGGAGTCGTCACGAACTCAAGCGGTACGATTGTTTCGAGCCATCTTTACGACGCCTTTAG
>JAYVOT010000725.1:0-4821 GCA_043757795.1 Chthonomonadaceae bacterium
TCCGCACCTTGAGTATCGTGTGCGAAGCACACACGGCGGAACGCCACTAAGACCGTGACTTTAGTCATGGGACTCTCGTCATGACGCTCTGTCGTTTGCATAACATGAGTTAAGGATTTTGAGATATGAACTTGTTGAGTCTTACGCGAGTTGCGTTCCCAGCACGCACTAACTAGACTTTCAACCTGCACTTCGCAACGTGAGGTGAGAACGATGCTTCGCCTAAACGTTGTTTGTCGCCTACTTTTTCCGCAAACTAGGATGGCGATCAGAAAACGGAAAATTCCACATTAACGGCGAGAACTAACTGCAGAGGACTGGCTGCAGAGGACTGACTACAGAGCACTAACTGCAAATGAAAAGAAGAGAAGATTATCAAGGCTTCACTGTCGTGGTCAAGTGCGGCAGGATTCCGAGCAACCCGTTGCGATAGCCTGTCACTCGCGGTTTCATCAGCACGAGATCTCTTTGAAAGAAGAGGGGCAACCAGGGCGCATCCGTGACTGCAATCTGCTCCGCCTTCTGATACATCGCCATTCGTTTGCCAGGGTCATGCTCTATGTCCGCCGCATCGCAAAGTTTGTCGAACTCCACGTTGCTGTATCCGATTCCATTTTCCTCATGATCCGGCTTGCCGTCAATAATATTGTCCGTATGCAACAGAGTGGACTGGAAATTCTGCGGGTCGAAATAGTCCGCCCCCCAACTTGCTGTCGTAAGCGGAAGCGTTTTATCGTGACGTTCCTTCAAAAAATCCGCCCACGCCATCGGGTGAGACTGAACTTCAACGCCGAGATTGACCTTCAACTGCTGTCGAATGACATCGGAAACGTCCGCGACGTCCTGTCTGTCGTTGCGATAAGAAAAGGTGATGTTTGGGAACCCTTTGCCGTCCGGATATCCCCCTTTTGCAAGGAGAACCTTCGCCTGCGCCGGATTGAATCCTAGAGGCTTGATGTTCATATTAGCGCCGGGCACACCCGGAGGCACGATGCCTTCCGCAAGATCCGCTTCGTCATGCAGGGCGACTTTCAAAAGCTCTTTTTTATCTATTGCCATCGCAAACGCCTGTCGAACTTCAAGCTTTTTGAAGGGCGAGTCCGCAGGAACTTGATTCATCGCTAAATACCAGATTCTGGCGCGAGGCAGAGGTTTCAAGTCCGCTTTCAGTTTATCGTCCTTGTTGACTCTCTCAAGATCGCTCGGCGCGATCTCAACCATGTCGATTTCATCCGCCGCATACTTGCTCAAGCGAGTTCCGGCGTCCTGAAGAATCGGTCGTATGATCGCTTCCAAAATCGGTTTTCCGCCGTGATAGTCCGGATTCCCAGTGAGCTTCACCTGATAGCCGTGTCTGTAGTCTCCCGGTTCCAAAGAGAAAGGTCCGGTTCCAACGGCGTTCGACTCGTCAATCGCTCCGTTTTTCTTTTCGACTGCCTCTTTGCAAACTACAAAGTAACACGGATAAGTAAGATTCCCGAGCCAGTAGGGTTTGAAAGCGTCTATCGTGATCTGAAGCGTGTAGGGATCGACGACTTTCAAGCCTGAAATGTCTTTCACGCCGGTCGCTTTGTCCTTCAGGCGCTCTTTCACTCCGACGATGTCTCGCATATATCCGGTAATGGGAGAGTTGAGAGCCGGGTCGCAGGCACGTTCGATGCTGTATTTGAAGTCGCTCGCGGTGATCTCCCGCCCATGATGAAACTTCACGCCGTGTTTTAAATGAAACGTGTAGGTCTTGCCGTCCGCGCTCAGTTCCCACTTCTCCGCGATGTTGGGGGCGATTTTGTTCTGCTCGTCCCACTTCACCAACCCCTCGAAGACTTGCTGCATGAGATCTATAGTCGTTCCGTCTTCAATTTTGGCAGGGTCGAGCGTCGTGGGATCAGAGGTCAACGGATATCGAAAGACGTTTAAGGTCGGAGTACGATAACTATCGGAGCTTGTCCCGGAGGATACTCCGCCGCCAGCAGTCGTTTTGCCGGTCGTGTTGCATCCGGACAGCGCAAGCGCAGCAAAAAGTCCTAGAAAGAGAGTAGCGGGTTTTAGCGGGAACAGTATAAAATCGCGGACGGAATTGAAAAAATTGGTGTGCGGCTTCACAGAGAATGACTCTCCTTCCGAAATTGCGGTTTGAATGAAACACAAACCACCATGGATAACTATACGCTATTATACCCTGCGAAGTCAGTCTCTTTGCAGGATTTCCACGCCCGGAAAGCGAACATGGAAATTAGAAAAGTCATTGAATCGAGAACTCTTGAATGGATTTGAAACACGTCGCGGTCCTTTTTGCCGCAGGAGCGTTTGCGGGCGCGATCAACTCCGTTGCAGGCGGAGGAACTCTGCTGACTTTTCCCGCCTTACTCTGGACGAATATGCTTGCTACCGCCGCGAACGCAACGAGCACGCTCGCACTGCTCCCGGGAGCAATGACAAGCCTCTGGGGGTATCGAAAAGAGATTGGAACCAACTATTCGACGATTTTGAAGTTCATGATTCCCAGCCTGATCGGGGGCGTCGTAGGCGCCTTTCTGCTTCTGTCTACGCCGCCGGAAGTTTTCAAGCGTCTTGTGCCGTATCTCATATTGGCGGCGACGCTTCTTTTCGTTTTTCAGGAGCCGCTCTCAAGGTATCTCAGGAAAAAGGCGGAAGAGACGCGAGTAGAAGCCGGTTCTCTTGATCCCCATTCAAGTTCTTATCAAAATGAGATCGCAGTCGAGGCTTTGTCTGAAGAGGCTGAAGCTCCTATTCCTGTCGCCGTCTCAACTCTCATTCCCATTGCAGAGCCTCCCGAGGAGGACTCATTCACTTTAGGAGCTTGGGTCGGGGCGATACTTTTCCAGTTTCTGGTGGCGGTTTATGGAGGCTATTTTGGCGCGGGTGCGGGTATCCTTATGTTGGCAGCTTTCGGACTGATGGGTTTTCGCAACATCCACAGGATGAACGGCTTGAAAAATATCAACGCTTTGTGCATCAACGTCATCGCTTCGCTGATGTTTATCGCGCATGGTCTCATAAAATGGGATTTTTTCTTTGTCATGGCGGCGGGCGCAGGGTTAGGAGGCTATGCAGGGTCGGGCATCGCGAAAAAAATCGGTCAGAAAAACGTGCGAAGAGTCGTCATCATCATCGGCTTCTCATTAACGCTCACGATGTTGATAAAGAGATGATTGACTTTAAGCGCGACTCATGTTGCGCAGCCAGTAAATCCGAGTACTGGAAGCGTCCGAATAAAACAGGAAGCGCTTTTGAATGCGTTTCACCCAGAGGCTTAATCTCTTCTAAACTTTAAGAGCAAGAGATAAGAGGTCTACGCCTCGCGTTGGAGTTCACTAACTAAAATTTAATTCTAGCGACTTTTCGCGCCGTTTTTAATTGTCACTGATCCAGTAATCGCCTTCGCCGCTCTCGCATCCTCAGGGAATCCATTCACTTGCCGGGCGCTTTCAATACCCGGCTCACTGGCTTTACGAATATTTTATAAGTTTTAAGGAGTATCTAATGAAAAATAGTCTGGCGTTGAGCTTGAGTCTGCTGGGATTGACGGTAGCTAGCGGAGCTTTCGCGTGGGATGACGTGGGACATATGCAAGTGGCGGACATCGCTTGGACCCGTCTGGACTCGAAAGCGAAAAAGGAGATCGCCGCGATACTGATGGCGGGCGAGCCGAAATTCAGGCCTGTGAGCGCAAAAGAGGCGGACGTCAGAGACGCTTTTCGCAAAGCAGCGACTTTCTGCGACTTTATCAAATTCAATACGAGCGTTAGCTATGCAGACATCATTCCAAAAATGAATCTGCTCTTTCAGCCTGCCACGGATCCCGCTGACAAAGAGTCCTTCCTCTGTAAGACATGGCACTATTACGACACGCCGATTCGCTTCTCAGGCTCAGCGCCTCCCGCCATCAAAGATTCGAACGCTCTCAAAGCAATGGCGATGGCGCAGTCTGAATTGACCAGATTGGAAGCGCTGAAGAATAAAGACCGCAAATTGCAATGTTGGTGGCTTTACTGGATCGACCATGTCACGGGAGATCTGCACCAACCCCTGCATGACGTTTCCAGTTTCGAGTTTCAGACGACCGACGGGGACGCAGGAGGAAACAAAATAAATGTCATCGCCGGAACTCCTCCGAAATCCACACGACTGCACGGCTATTGGGATACTCCGATCGGACGCGCAATCGGGATTGAAAAGAACAGCGGACTCTCGCCGAACGTCGAGGATGTTTCCAAACGTTGGAGCGCAGATCCGGCATTCACTCCTTCCGCTTCGGACGCTTCCAACCTGTCTGTCGCGGATTGGATCAAAGCAGGAGCCGTCCTTGCCGATACTGTCGTCTACAAAGACCTGGCGCCTAACTCGCCTCTTCCTGCAGGCTATGACGCGACTCAGATCGACCTATGCAAGAGGCAAGTCGTGTTGGCGGGATATCGAATGGCAAATTTGCTCAACCTATCTCTTGGCAAAGGGAAGAAGCCCGTCCTTCCGGTAATGCTCACTAAAAGAATCAAAACCGAAAGCGGTCTGGAGTATGAAGAGATAAAAGTAGGGACCGGCGCGACTCCGCAATCAGGACAGACAGTCGTCGTCCACTACGTCGGGACGCTTCTTGACGGAACTAAATTCGATAGTTCCCGTGATAGAAACGAACCTTTCGAGTTTCCGCTCGGAGCTGGAAGAGTTATAAAAGGTTGGGATGAAGGACTATCGACGATGAAGGTCGGCGGAATGCGAAAGCTCATCATACCCTATAACCTTGCGTATGGCGAAGGCGGAAATGGACCCATTCCGCCCAAAGCGACGCTTGTGTTTGAA
>JAYVOT010000726.1:0-4811 GCA_043757795.1 Chthonomonadaceae bacterium
TCGTCAAAGCGACCCAGCATTAGGTGATGTTTACCTATTTCCTTCTGAAGATGAAATTCGCTTAATCTATCTAGATCCTAACACAACTCATCAAAATAGCGACGATATCTATATTTCACCTTTTTACTTTGGTAGGGATGTGCAAGGCGGGCTAGACTATCGCTCTGCATTCGCCCTGATACATCCAGACGAAAGAGAGAATCTTCTACCCCCCAAAGCCTGGGGAACTTGGAACGAAGCTGAAATAATTAAGAGTACTCTTCCTATCTGTCGGGACTAATCAGTACTGCACAGGAGATTGAAAACCTCTCCCCGGAAGGCGCTTCACACCCAAATCCTGAGTATCCATGGGAATTCAAAGGTATCGTTATTGCTCCAGTTGAACATGATTTCAAAGAGCTTAGACTAACAAATGTTAAAATGCAAAAAATATTGAAATTTATAAACAGTTGTTTTGAATTGATTGAGCGTGAAAGTTAGAAGCGAATGTTGAAGTTCAAAAGAGGAGGATTTGCTCAATTAGCGATTTGCAAACCAGACGACATAGTCTTTTAGAGCTTGATAATTGCTTGACGAGCTTTTTGTCGCTTCCAAGTCGCAAAGCGGGATCGAGTACGTTCTTTGCGCCAGTTTCACTTTCACGTAGATGCCGTAAATGTCATCGATAAAGTCGATTCCAATCACCTCTACGATTTCTCCCACCTCGACTGGTCCTCGACGCACTTGCTCTTCCCGAGTAGCCTTAAATGGAAAAGTCAGTTTTTCCCCGAGGTATTTCTCCCAGGCGTCGAGACAATCTGTATTGGAACAATCGCCAAGCGGACCCAACAATTCGCTAATGCCAGGATTGCTTTTCGAAAACGAATCCCATCTATGAATCGCCATCAACTGTTTGTATTGCGCTTCAGTTTCCCTTTTGGTGTCTTGCGGAGTCGCTAACGAAACTTCGCTTATCATCAAAACCATGCTCCCCCAACCCAAACCTTCAATTTCTGAATTTCGTATGTATCTGTCCGGAATGTTCTTAAGCGTTTTGCTGTCCCAGTCCAGCTCGAATGTTTCCTCCTCAGGATAGATTGCCGTCACTCGCCCTTGCCATCCGGCAAGAGACAAAGAGTCGTCGTCAGGACAAAGAATTCCTACATTTACTCTAACGCTGTCACCCACTTGAAATAGCGGCGCTTTTGCCATCTTCAACCTCCTCTGCACACCGTTGCAACGCTCCAACAACATATGCCTTCGCGTCTTCCCACGAATCCCATCGTTTCGTTCGTCGTCGCCTTCACGCTAACCCGATCCGAGGAAAGATTCAACGTCGCAGCGATGGTTTCCTGCATCATCATTCGATAGGGAAGAAGTTTAGGCGCTTCCGCCGCGAGCATCGAATCGATGTTAACGATCTTCCATCCTGCCTCTGACACTCGATCACGTACGACTTCCAACAATATTAAGCTCGATACGCCTTTGTAGGCGGGATCAGTGTTTGGGAAGAGCATTCCAATGTCCCCCAGTGAGAGCGCCCCAAGCAAAGCGTCGCAGACGGCATGAATCAATACGTCGGCGTCGGAATGACCTTCCAACCCCCTGTCATGCGGAATCTCGACACCGCCGAGAAACAGTTTTCGTCCTGCTGAAGGGGCGGTGAACTGATGCACGTCATAACCGAATCCCGTGCGCGTCTCGGGAAAAGAAACATGCGGAATAGCTGCCGGGGATTTAATCGTCTCCGAATATGAAGTCACATCCTGAAATCTCGACTGTGAAATAAGCAACGCCTCCGCGATTTCCAGATCCTCTTTGCGAGTGATCTTGATGTTGGCAGGGTCTCCTTGAACGACTTCTACCTTGCAACCCATCGCCTCAATTAGCGAGGCTTCGTCTGTCGGCTCGAATCGAGAAAAATCAAACTTCTCATACGCTTCAATTAAAAGGGAGAGTTTCGCACCCTGCGGGGTCTGCACCGCAGTCAATCCGCTGATCGTCTCGCTGTTGATCCGTGCGGAACGAGGAACGGTAGCGCTGATAATTCCTGTCGAATCGACTCGCTTGACTGTGTCGGAGAGGGGCGAACCGGGAACGGCAGCGCCTGTACGGACAACTCCCGCAACGATTCGGTCTATCAATTCAGGCGAGAGAAGAGGCCTCGCCGCATCATGAACCAGGACGATCTCCGTGCCTTCCGGCAACGCTTTCAAACCCAATTTCACCGACTCGGCGCGGGAGTCTCCGCCGGGGACGACGATGAGATTCGGCTTGAAATAGGAGGCTAGTTTGCCTGCGAGCGAGCGAACTCTCTCTTTTTCTTCTTCTCCCGCCACGAGAACGATAGTTTCGAAATACGGGTGATGACAGAAAGTCAGGAGCGTTCGTTCAAGAACGCTCCTGTTTCCGACCATCGCCCAAATTTTGTTTTCGGAGCTACCGAACCTTCTTGCTTTGCCGGCTGCGGGAATAACCGCTGCTATTCGTCTCAACGCCGTGTCCGTTGCTGGCGGCGTTGTTTCTCGCTTCTCGGTGCGCGTTGTAGTCAAAACCGTCTCCCTCGTCTTCGTTTCGCAATCGAGCGAAAATCATCTTCCCCGCCACTGTCTGAAGGACGCTCGTGACGATGACGCTAAGCGTCGTGCCGATGAAGCGGCGCCCGTCTTCAACTACGATCATCGTGCCATCGTCGAGATATGCCACTCCCTGATTGGACTCTTTTCCCTCTTTAACTATGGCTGCGATCATCGCCTCGCCCGGCAATACGACAGGCTTGACGGCGTTCGCCAACTCGTTCACGTTCAACACTTGTACGCCCTGCAACGCTGCCACTTTGTTTAAGTTAAAGTCATTAGTTACGATGACGCCATCGAGAACTTTCGCGAGGCGTACCAATTTTGCGTCCACCTCTTCGTTGGGAACGGACTTATCAAGCAATTTGTCCCAAACCCGAACAGTTAAAGTCAGCTCTTTCTGCATCACATTAAGAATGTCTAGACCTCTTCGTCCTCTCGCACGTTTCAATCCATCGCCGGAATCCGCGATGTGTTGCAACTCTTCCAAAACGAAGCCGGGAACATAGAGCGTTCCTTCCACAAACCCTGTTCTGCAGATGTCTGCGATTCTGCCGTCGATGATGACGTTGGTATCAAGAATTTTGCAGTTTTCAGTGGGGTTGGCTTCAATAATTTCGGCGGGAGCGGTTTGTCCTCCCCCTCGCGAGAGAATCGCTACCAACTCCGTTTTCATACTCAACATAGAGACTATGCCGAGATAGACCAGAATTACTCCCAGAACCGCATACACGGTGATTTTGATGGGTAAAGCGGGAATAAAATCAAGAACTTTTGAAAAAAGAAGCATCACAATGACGCCGAGCGTAATTCCGGCTCCCACTGCGATTTTATCGACTGCGGACATCGCCTCAAGAGACTTTCCCGTGAGGATGATGACATCTGCAATGCGAGGCCCCAATGAGATTCCAAGCAATGCGCCAATCGCCCCAAGACCGATTTGAACTCCCAGAAGATAGTTTTTCTGCGAAGGAATAATCGAGAGCCAGGCAGGAGGGTTGTCGGTGATGAAATGCAACGTCGAACCGAGATAGACCCCAAGAACGCACAGCGACGCTGTCAGAATGAGCGTAAATATTTGTCTAAAACTTTGAAACTTCATGGTTTATTCTTACCTCCTCTCAAGCGCATTCACAAAGCTTGTTCGAGGACTTTTATTTTAAGTCGCCCTACGATAGACACTACGTTGAGCATCCCCGTAACGTCACCCTGAGCGAATTTAATATGCGTCGCGTCTACGTATTCCGCCCCTATCGACGGTTGATAGAGCGTTGGATCGAAGGCCACCCACTTTCCAACATAACTCTCCGCCCAGGCATGATAGTAGAATCTCCCCTGCGAATAGACGATGCCGGCGCAGAGACGAGTCGGAAGCCCTGCTGCGCGCGCAAGAGCCGTATAGAGAGTGGCATAGTCCCGGCACACTCCTCTTCGTCTGCCGTATACGTCGGTTGCGGATCGAATTACTCCGATGCTAGGATCGGGAGTCATTTCCATGTTTACCCAGTCGCGTATTGCAACCGCGACTTTATAAGCATTTTCTTCACGTCCGCGAATTGTTGCCGCCGTCTTCTTGATGTCTCTGTTTTCGGTGTCCAGATAAGCGGCTTTTGAAAGATAGGGCTTGAGATCTTCCGATTTTAAGGGAAGAAGAATTGAAGTGGAAGAATCGAACGCATCGTCGTGAAGTGAAAAAGTAGCGGAAAAACCGCCCGATTTTTCAGATCGTACATCCGTCACTTTCTGACGTGAGTCTGAAAGTAAAAGTCTCTTCTCGGAGACTCCGCCGATCAAAACCCTCAGCGAACGAAGTTTTCGAGCGTTCTCTATCGGCTTGTCCGGAATAATGGCAGTTGCGACAGCAAAATCCGCGGGAGGAACCGGGGTATC
Organism: Chthonomonadaceae bacterium; assembly: GCA_043757795.1. Taxonomy (GTDB): domain Bacteria; phylum Armatimonadota; class Chthonomonadetes; order Chthonomonadales; family Chthonomonadaceae; genus JAYVOT01. The sequence continues at coordinate 4,446 of JAYVOT010000726.1, forward strand.
GTTGCTACCGGGTTTGCTGATATCGATATCGGGCGTCATGTAATTCTTATTTAGCGCGTGCTCTTTGCTCTCTCGAACCATGATCATGCTGATCGGTCCCAGGCTCACTTCTCCACGAAAAAGGGTTCCTTTTTCATCCGCCCATGAGAGCATTTGCCCGGTAGCAAGGTTGGATTTTGTGGTGAAAACAGTAGCAAGTTTGCCCGAGTCGTCTCGGATAGTCGATTTGCCGGTCACTTCTACGTCAGCTTGTTTCAATTCAACGCTGAGAGGGTCAAGGTAGTAGAAACTAAATTTCTGTCCAACAGCAATTGGTTTGCCGTGAGAGACTGTGTTGGAATCGGCGGCCAAGTCTGCGCCGTCTGG
>JAYVOT010000727.1:0-4811 GCA_043757795.1 Chthonomonadaceae bacterium
TCTACGAGCAGTTGGGGGACACCCGTTCTCGCGCCGTGACGCTGGGAGACATAGCGCGGATTATGACCGATAAGGGGCAGGTGGACGAGGCGCTCGCACTCCATCAGGAACGGATGAAGGTCTACGAGCAGTTGGGGGACGCCCGGGAACGCGCCGTGACGCTGGGAGACATAGCGCGGATTATGACCGATAAGGGGCAGGTGGACGAGGCGCTCGCACTCCATCAGGAACAGATCAGGGTTTACGAGCAGTTGGTGGACCAAGACGGCATTGCGAGCGTTTTCTGGAGCCTGACTCAAATCCAACTCCAGCAGGAGAAATATCAGGAGGCGGCGGAGAACCTGGCGAAATCCTATTCCATCAATCTTAAACTTGGCAGTCTTGGTGGTATCTGTATAGTCGGTCTTGCTCTTGGGCAACTGATTTGCGCGTCCGGGCAACGCGATGAGGGCATCGCTATTCTGACCCGTTCTCGCGACGGTTTTGTGCAGTTGGGGCAGAAGGAGCGGGCCCGGCAAACGGAGGAGATTATTAAAAGCGCTTAAGTTAACGCTCTCTGGGTGATGAGGTGAGCGAGTGATGCGTACGCCGCAACCGTCACCGATTCCCATTGCAGGCGATGCGGACAAAGCGCGTCAATGAGTTCGGCAATCCGGCTCTCATCACGAAGATCACGGAGGCGCGCCCAGGCGGGACTCCAGCATAAATGCATTTCCACCAAAGCTCCCAAATTCAAACCTCAAAATCCTTGAGTCAATGCCTATGGCGTTCGTGCAAACGACCTCCTCCCCTCCTCTCTGTGGTACAATGACAACTATAGGAACCGAATGGAGCGCCTGTGGCGAAACTGACTTTTTTGCCGGAAGTGTTTACCGTCGAGGGCAAGCAAGGCGATACTATTTTGGACGCCGCCCTTGATAACGGCATTTCGCTTCCGCACGAGTGCGGAGGCAATTGCGCCTGCACCACCTGCCACGTTCGCATAGATAAAGGCTCCGAATCTCTCTCGCCGATGGAAGAGGTCGAATTGGATCGGCTGAGTTTCGCGGAGGGATACTCGCCGCTCTCGAGGCTCGGATGTCAAGCGATCCTAATCGGCGACGGCGAACTAGTCATTTCAATTCTCGAATTATAGTCGTAAAAATAGCACGAAAGGTCATTTCAGCGCCCGCGTCAAACAAAGGTTCTAAACTTCGTTCGTATCGCGCCTGACTCCCCAAATTTTTATGTCCCTGCTTGTCGTTAATAATCTAAATAAATCCTTCGCCGGAGACGTTCTGTTCCGCAACGTCAATTTTCGTCTCGAATGGAGGCAAAAATTGGGTCTCGTGGGGCGCAACGGAACAGGCAAAACCACGCTCCTCCGCATTCTCACCGGGCAACAAGAGGCGAACAGCGGAGGGGTTTTCTACGAGAAGAATATCCGATTCGGCTACCTGAAACAGGAAGACGGCGTTGATCCGGAAAAGACGGTTCTTATGGAGGCGGAGAACGCTTTCGCGCACGTGCTTGCAATGGAGAAGCGACTACGGGATGTCGAGCAAGAGATGGCGGACGCGAAAGGCGAAGAGGACCTTGAACGCATCCTCGCCGAGTACGCCCTTTTGCAAGACCGCTTCGAGGCGATGGGAGGCTTTGACAACCTCCGCGATATCCCCGGCGTTCTCAAAAGACTTGGCTTTGAGACGAGCGACCTCCACAAACTCTGCGGACGACTCTCCGGCGGCGAAAAAACCAGGTTGGGAATGGCGCGACTTCTCCTGTCTGGTCCGGATATTCTCTTGCTCGACGAACCTACGAATCACCTCGATATCGAAGCGACCGAGTGGCTGGAATCCTTCCTGAAGGACTTCGGCGGAGCGATCGTACTTGTCTCCCATGACCGATTCTTTCTTGACAGAGTTGTGACGACGATTGCGGAGATCGATGCTCAAAAACTTACTCTCTACAACGGCAGTTTCTCCGCTTTTCAAATGCAAAAACAGGCGAACCGAGACCGGCAAGAGGAGATGTATGCGAGAGAACAACGGGAAATCGCGCGCAATATCACTTTTTTTGAGAAGTGGAAGAACACTCCAAGCCGCAAAAATCAGGCTGTGATGCGTATGCGTTGGGCGGAGCGAATTAAAACGCATGGCTTGACTATGTCTCCGACAGCCTCCGCCACTGCAAAAGTTGATGCGAAGGGCAAGTCAGTCAAACTGGGGATAAAGCCGTCGCAACTGAGCGGCAACGAAGTAGTCATACTGGACGGAGTGACGAAACGTTACGGACAGCGCCTCCTTTTTGAGAACATCACCGGGTTGATACGCAGAGGCGAGCGAGTGGGTATCGTCGGTCCAAATGGGGCGGGAAAGTCCACTCTCATCAAAGTATTGTTAGGCAGAGAGACTCCCACGGAAGGAATGGCGCGACTTGGGTCTAGCGTCTCCGTGGGTTATTTCGCGCAGGATACGAGCGACCTGGACATGGAGGCCACCGTCCTTGAAAACATGATGGACGTGGCGGACATGAAGCCGGAGGACGCTCGAACGCACCTCGGAAGATTTCTTTTCACCGGCGATGACGTATTCCGACAAGTCAAGTTGCTCTCCGGCGGCGAAAAAAATAAGCTCGTTCTGGCGCAACTCACCTACGTCAAGCCGAACCTGCTCATCCTCGACGAACCGACAAACCACCTTGACCTCGACTCGCGCGAAGCGCTGGGACAGATGCTGAAACAGTACGAAGGCACGCTCTTGCTCGTCTCCCACGACCGGTATCTGTTGAATCAAGTGACGACTCACACGCTGGAAGTGGCGGACGGCAAAGCGATTTTGCGAGACGAGGCTTACGGGAAATTCAGGGAGTGGAAGGAACGGCAAAAATCGCTTCCGCCCGCCAAAACAGAGTATGGAAGAGGCGCGTCGGAATCGGAGGCAACTCCGAATTCGCTTCTAAACGAGTTGCTCTCGCAAAAGCCTGAAAACGCGATTCGAGTTCCTGACGGGATGAACGCCTTTCAGAAATCTAAAGAGCGTCAACGCGCAAAGAACATGGTGACAGCGGCGGAAGGCAGAGTAGAAACGCTGGAAAACCGTCTGTCTGAAATAGAGAAAAGCCTTTCCAGTCCCAAACCGGGAGAAAATATCGTTGCGCTTTCTCAAGAGCACGGCGGAGTTCAAAACGCTCTTTCAGAGGCGATCTCGGAGTGGGAACGGACTTCCGCGTACGTCGAGGCATTGGAATAGGACTTAAAATATTGCAAGGCAGGAGGCGAACGACTGAATGAAAATGACGAAAGAGAAAGCGCTTGCTCTGGACATGATGGTGCATGCAAACCTGATTAAAGCTATGGAGGCGTCGGAACTCTCCGGAGATCCGATCATTCTCGCGTGCCTGCCCTCTATTGAATCGAGCCTGTTTGATGACGACAAATATGTGAACTGCCAGAGTTGCGACATCAAAATCAGATACCGCCCTTATGTGCCGGATAGCGTGACGAAAGTCTGTCTCACGTGCGCGATCAAGTTGCAAAAAGCGGAAACCGCACATTAGGCTTCAAGCTTTTCCGGAATTGGCGCGGTTGCTTCAAGTTTTGAGAATCTTAAATGGACTATTTAAAATGTCTCCAGTGCAAAATTCTAAAGCGATTCGGGTGTCGAAACATCTGGCAAACAAAAGAGCGTCCTGCGGACGCAAGAAACGCCAACCCTCTATCTCAATCGAATCTTTCAGACCAGCAGAAACCCAAACCCTGAATCTAGCGTCCGCGGGACGCCCATTCATTAGACAGGGGTTTTCAACACCCGGATTTTCAGTCCTGTCTCTGCAGCGTTAGTTTTTGGAAACGAATCTTAAAGTTTGATGTTAGGCAGACCCGACGACAAAATGATTTTTTTCGAGAGTTGAATATCCCCGGCATGTTTGCGCTTTTGAATCCCAGGAATAATTTCCCGGTCTATGCGGCGCTTCGCGCCGTATGCCCTTCGGACATGAGACGGACTTGCCCGCCCGTAGGACTGCCAGTCTTGTGCCAATTTGCAGGGGCGTTGCTCGTTGAGCATAGTCCGGACTTGAGTTCGTGTGCGAAGCACACACGGCGGAACGCCACCGAGACCGTGACTTTAGTCATGGGAATCTAGTCATGGCGCTCTTTCGTTTGCGTAACTCAGCAATCTCTTCCCCGGAATAGTGCAACTCTTTGCCGGGTAAATCTGTCTTTAATCTACAATTGCGCTTCTTGATAGAACTTAAAAACGTCTTTGCACATAAATAAAAATATAGGGGAACGGAGTTCGCCCCAATGTCCTGACTTCGAGAACGCCGACGCGAAAAAGGAGCGACTAAGAACTTGTCGAACGCCGCAAAGCTCGCTGAAGAGCATGAAAATTCTGATTTTATTACGGCTGTCCCGGAAGCTCTAAATCCTGAAGCTATCCTGGAAGGTCCCCCAATCATTCTGCCCATCTGGCGAGATCTCCCCCTGAATAAAACCGTATGGGCGCTTGCGCTTCCTTCCGTCACTGCGATGTTGCTCCAGACCGTCAACAGCCTGATGGACACTTTTTTCGTGGGTCATCTCCCTCACAGCGCTCAAGCTCTGGCCGCGACAGGCGTAGGAGCAGGAATAAACTTTCTTCTGATCTCAGTCGCAATGGGCGTCTCAGTCGGCACGACGGCGTTGGTAGCGAGGTTTACCGGAGCGCAGGATCGCGAGAGCGCGGTTCTGGCGACAGGTCAATCAGTCACTCTGAGCTTCATTCTGGGATCGGTGTTTTGCCTGCTCTTTTTCCTGCTCCGGCACAGTCTCGTGGAAGTGTTGCTTGACG
>JAYVOT010000728.1:0-4810 GCA_043757795.1 Chthonomonadaceae bacterium
GAACAATTTTTGCACTTCGGAGAGGGGAACCGGAAACTCAGTGGCGTCGTCCTTACCGATTTTGAAATCTGCGGGCGGCTCTTTTTCAAGCAAGCTCAAGGTAGCTGTGGAGACGTTGAAGTCAATCACCGCGCCTTTTTCAGTTAATTTCTTCACTGTCGCCACATATTCAAACTCCAGAAGAATGTGTACTGGCGGACTGTTCGCTTCCGTTGCGAAGGGAGGGATATGACCGTTTAGAAAACCGCGAACACGGTACCTTTGAACAGCGCCTTCCTGATAGCGATACGTCAGAAGAAAGGGGCTTAAAATGGGCTTCATCGCTTCCGCGGCAGGGGCGATTTTAGAGTTCGCCGCCGCTTTTGATGGATGACGCACAGTTTTTTTTACTTTTGTCTGCGCATTTGCAGCGACCCACGGGAGTGAGGCAAGCCCGACTAAAATCGAAACGGCTATTCCGAAGCTCATTCGGCGCTTGACTGGCGATGGGGAGCGATATGATTTCAAAAAAAACTCCTGACTGGAAAATGCAAGGCGCTCGATTTCACGGTTTATATTGCGCTTCTATATTGTGCGAGATAAGGTTGCTGGTTCGTACATAGGAGATGAATACGACGAGCGAGATCGTCGCAACGCCAAGCGAGCCGAAAGCCCCGAACATGCGAGTGCTTCCAAGCGAATCGTATAAACCATGAAGCAAGGCAGTGATGCCCAGTCCGAAAATGAACAACGTTTTGGAAGGTCCCTTATAGCGATAAGCTAAGCCTAAAAAATAGCCCATGATGGCGCTCCAACAGGCGTGCAAAAGGGGGAGCGTAATGAGACGCAACAACTGAATGACAATGTACGTTCCAAATCCGAAGTCTCCTTGACGGAGGTGCATAGAGTACTTGTAAGAGTAGCTGACCGCTTCCGAGACTCCAAACGCCAAACCGCTCACAGCGCCGCAGAAAGAGAACTGCAGGGGAGTCAGGTTGTCCTTCGTTCGATAGACGAACAGGTAGACCGGCAATCCTTTAATCGCCTCTTCCAGGACGCCCACTCCCAACACGAAGCCCAGAGTGCGAAGCACGAAACCGCCCTGAAAGGCGTCCTGGTAGAGCAGACTGAAGGGCGGAACTTGCTGAATGAGCAGAACGAGGAAGACGCCTGCAAATGCAGTGAACACAGCGATTTGAGCGAGCGGAGTGATCTCCAATTTACCCGGGCGCATCGCGAAGTAGAGAACCATCAGCCATAGAGCTGCAAAATAGAGTCCGAAGAACCAAGCGGCGCTGCCGAGGTTGTCGCCGGCTTGATTGAAGAAGAGAGTCATTGCGAGGGGGAGTAGAGCGAAAATTAGGAACCAGCGCACCCAGGGCAGTTTCCAGGGCTGATCTTGCAACCAGACCGCGATAGGAAATATTGTCTCCAACTTCAATGGGTTTTGATTGGGAGGGGGAGTATGCATGTCGGCTCCTGAAAAATTTTATCATAAAGTTGAAGGCGGCAAAATTTTTATGTTTCTTGAGTACCATATTACCCTATGTCCGGGGAGTTTTGAGAAGCGTAGCGAAGCCTCAGTGCGAAGAGCGTCTATACGGAACTATGACGAAGTCGATGCAAAAATAATTCTCAGAAACGCTGAACGGACGCAAAAAATTGAACGGAGTTGCGCTATCGATTTTTTCGCTGTAAAGCAAACGGCTCAATTTGTTCTGCGCATCTCTCATCTTCATGCGTATCCAAAATCATGCAAGTTTGAAAAAAACAGACCAGGGGAAAAACTCGCTTGACTTCTAATGCTTCGTTGTGATAAAATCAAGCCAATTATAGAAAGGGCGCGCGACCCCAATTATCGATGCACCCCCCCAACCTATTTCTTCTACCCCCCATTTGCCAGCGCGTGCGACCATATGGACCTCAGTAACCGACAAGGCAGACGTGAGCAAGGGCTACGCATACAAACAGCCGTCGAGCGAGCGGGAATCTCTATCGAAGAGCTTGCCGGCCGGTTGGGCTGTTCACGCGCGCTCATTTATCAGTATCTTTCAGGCGCGACGCTTGCACAACCGGATCGGTTGCAGCAGATATCAGCTGAGTGCGGCGTTCCGCTTACCTACTTTTATAGCGAAACCGCTGAGTTCGCCCCTATTTCCGCTAACGAAAGCGATGCGAAACCCGCCCCAATCACTCAGCAGGACATGACCTCGAAGATCAACGACAGCTTGCGAAGTTTGCAAGACCTTGCCGAATCGCAAGCAGGACCGCCTGACTATCGTGCGCTCGCCTCCACCTGTGAACGAATTCTCTCTTATGCTACTCAGATAGGGGATCGACCGCTTCAAGCACGCTCCCAAACGCGACTGGGAACTGCGCTTTTGCACCTTGCTGAATTTCCGAAAGCCGCGGACGCACTGACGCAAGCAGTCGCGCTTTGCCTTGAGACCGGGGCGAAGGAGAGTGAAATCTCCGCACGGCAAAATCTAGGCAACGCTTTAAGTCAGATGGGGCGCGCTAGCGAAGCGGAAGAGCAGTTTGCGCTCATCGCAAACGGGACGGATTTCAGCGGAAGGTGGCAAGGAACTCTGTCTCTCGGCGGAATTCATGAACTTCGCGGCGAATACAAGAAAGCCATGCAAAGATTTGATGAGGCTGCCGTCATTCTTGAGGAAGCGGAAGCTCAGGGAACCGCTTCCCCGAAAGAGATCGCATCCGGTCAGCTTTACGTTAATACGAATCGGAGGAACGTCTACCTCAACGGGGGAGATTTCGCAATCGCGAGAACTCTCGCCGAGAAGGGCGTTTCCGATGCGGAGAGTCAGGGGAATGCGGAACAACACCTAGAAGCTCGATTTGATCTTGCCCTTTGCGACCTTTTCACCGGGAGATGGGCGAGCGCCTATCGGAGCCTCTCTACCACGCTTTCACTTGCTAGATTTGTGGGCGATCAAGGACGAGAAACGATGGCGCGCGCCCTGCTGGGAATCCTGCTTGCAGCCGCAGGAGATCACAATGCAGCTGCCTCATTCGGTAAAGACGCTCTAGCGCAGGCTCTTTCAAGAGGGGACCGAAGGAGCGAACTCCACGCGCAACTCGCCCTTGCCGACGCCTATCTAGGGCAGGCCCGGCGCGAAAGCGAAGCTCGGTATCACGTAAGTCAGGCTCTGGCTGTCTCGACCTCGCTCCGGCACGACCGAGACGAATCTGAAAGCCGCTTGAGACAAGCCCGACTCTGTGCAGCTTATGGCGAACTCACAGAGCTGAAAGAGGCTGCGACAAGAGCATTGACTCTCTCAGTCAGACTTGGTTCCGCCCACTTGGAGAGCCTTTCGCGCTGTTGGATTGCGGAGTCGTACCGAAGACAGGGCGATGAAATATCGCTTGCAAGCGGGCTTGAGGAGGCGCGAAAGGCTTTGCAAATTGCAGAGAAAATAGACCTTAACGAAGCGAAATGGAGAGCGAACAGTCTCATTGCCTTTCTCTCTCCGCCTGAGTCGTTCAAACAGGCGGAGACGCACCTGAGAGCTTCCATTTCCGTGTTGGAGGCGCTTCGTTCCTCACTCGTTGAGGCATCGCTCCCGGACACTATTCTAGAGGACGAGGAGCGAACGGAAGTATACGCTCGCCTGGTTCGCCTGCTTGCAGGTCAAAACCGACGCGAAGAGGCGAGAGCTTTCCTTGAATTGACCGGATGGCCTCCGCTTACTGTAAAAATCAACGCAGAACTTTTCCCCGACACTGCGCAAACGAGGTGATTCATGCTGCCTGAAGCCCCCAATATAGAGGGTTTTGAACAAAAAACAAGTTCGACGGAAGAGAGACAAGCAAGCGACGATATAGACGACGGAGCGCTAAGAAAGCACGCGAGTCCGCTTCGTAAAATTGTGAGCGTAGCCTGTATACTCGTCCTCTGCGCTCTACTCTCCCTGTCGCTCTCAGGTTGCGGCGGAGGGTTTGGAGCACCTCTCTCTATTAGCGGCGGCGGCTTTCCAATCGGAGGATCCAGACTCTTCGGCAAAGCGGTCTCCGCTATGAACACCGCAATAGCGATTCCTAACGCAAGAATTCAAGTTGAAGCGACTCCAATCCATGGCGTGACTCAACTTTACGAGATGCAGACGGACAGCAAAGGAAGTTTTTCGCTTGACGGCGTGCTTGCCGGTAAATCCGGAGGAACTATCATACTTACTGCGACTCCTTCGGATGTCGGATTCAGACAGCAACGAATCTCGTTTCAGACGACAGCGGGTCGCACCGATCAGGTGTTGATGACGTTGCCGCCTGCCTCACTCGACCTTGGGACAGTGAAGAGTTTGACGCTCTCCGTCGCGAACTCCGCGATAGCGTCTGGCAGCACGGTGCAACTGAATGTGAGATTAAAAGATGCCAATGACGCCACGATCAACCTCACTCCTTCACTGCTGTATGATGGCGATTTTGGGACGCTGAACGACAACGGAACATTCACAGTCAACCAGAACATCAGTTCCGGCAGCGGCAGGATAGCAGCCTACTGGTATGGATTCACGCCCCAATCCGCAGACATACGAGTGGACAATACGGCTCAACAACAACCTCCTGACCTCCCTGCGACGCCTATCTCCAAAAAGACTGACACTGTGGGCGAAACGAATAATCGTGACGGATAGACGGGCGAAATTTGACCGTATACTCGTCTGTCCCAACGCATTCAAAGGCAGTCTTAGCGCTTCGTCGGCGGCAAAAGCGATTTCACAGGGAATCGGAAGAGTCTCCGCCTCGACTTCCATTGTGATCGATTGTCTTCCGCTCTCGGACGGAGGCGATGGTTTTCTCGAAACGCTTGTTG
>JAYVOT010000729.1:0-4793 GCA_043757795.1 Chthonomonadaceae bacterium
CATCTTGAAAATGACCTTTGCCGTCGTTGTGCATAAGAAAGCAATGCCCGTATCCGGTAATAAACAGATCGGGATTTCCATCGTTGTCGAAATCGCCAACTGCGACGCCTTGCGCATAGCCCTGGTCAAAATCCAACCCTGCTTCTACCGTAACGTTCTTGAACTTGCCGTTTCCGAGGTTGCGAAATAGGGCGCATCGCGGTCGAGTCGTCGTAGTTGGCGATCCGGGCACGGGTCCGGATTGCACAAGAAACACGTCCATCAAACCGTCGGAATCGAAATCTAAAAACGCGCATCCGCCGGGGTTGGACTCAATGAAATAAAATTTACCTTCGGCTCCATTGGATTGGAGAAAATCAAGTCCGGCTGTTGCGGCGACGTCTCGGAAGAGACCGTCACTGGCAGGTATGCCCGTATAAGGTGTTGAAGCGGTCTTAGTTCGCAGGTCAGGTTTGGGTAAGCAACCTATGATGAAAGTGAACAGAAGTGCGAGGACGAAGAGCGCGACATGCCTCACAGGGCGGAGGTTGAATCTCTTTGAACATGAAAAATAAGACATTTACTTGCCCTGCTTTCCGCTTGAAAGCGCATCCTGCAGCGTATCTTTCTGTTGAACGACGTCGGACTTACCGGCGCTGATTCTATCCGCACGCTTCAAAGCGATCAGAATGCGCGGGTCGGCTGGAGCGTTTTTTTGGGCGGAGAGTAGAAATATTCTGGCGGCTTCAGGCTCCTCTCGATCCAGTTCCAAGTTTGCAAGTTCAATTTTTTTTTCCAGGTCGTCTGGTTTTGCAACGTACTGCTTCAGAAGAGCTTTTTCGCGTTCGGACCACTTGCTTTCTCGCTCGAAGGTTTGCAACGCCGTCTCCGCTTCAGCTTTCAGACCGAGCGCTGTCGCTGTTTGACTCAAGGTTTGCAATGCGGCTGAGTAGTGCCGTTTTCTAGCAACCGCTTTTTTCAGATACGGGAGAGCCTCTGCATTGCGTCGCTCCCTCGCCAAAAGCCTGCCATATTCAAAGTTGGCTTCGGCGCGCTCAGAGTCGATTGCAAGCGCCTTCAAAAGATAACTTTTGGCTTGCCGAGAGTTATCCGGGGATGCGACACGATGCGAGTAGACATATCCCAGCCACAGAAAAGGGTCGGGTTGACCGGAACTTTTTTCCAATGCGGTTTTCAAAACGATTTCCGCTCGGTCATAATCGCCCACTAGAGCCAGAACGTGCCCGAAGACCAATTGGATTTGAGGGTCGTCGGGGTTTGCCTTCGCCGCTATCTCAAGGTGATCGAGCGCCAACTTGGAGGCGTTTTGTCTGGCATAGAGGATACCCAGGAGCAGGTGCGCTCGCGGGCACGACGGGTCGTTATGCAACTCTTTTTTTCCGTCTTCCAGCGCAAAAACTTCGAGACCGGACAGCGCTTCCGCCTGCCCCAGGCGACACAAAACGTGTTCGGATTTTGGATCGCGCTTGATCAGTTCCCGCCACTGTTCGATGGCTGTCTTAGAGTCGCCTCTTGCTGTCGCCAGTTCTGCAAGCCCTCTGTAGGCAGGCGCGTAATTCGGGTTGATGCGAATGGCCTGGCGATAGGCGTCTTCGGCTTCCGGCAGCATCGAGATGGCAAGAAGGTCTTGCCCTCGGCGGTATTCCGCTTCCGCTGACGGGCGCATCCGCATTCCTATGAGAGCGACGGAGACGCCTGCTATGAGAACAAAGACGAAAATAAGGAGTAGGGTCTGTCCTGGTGGGCGCTTCATGTGATTTGGGAGCGTTCCATTGGAGTTCGGCGAATGTAGGAGTAAGAGATAAAAGATTGCATGTCAATTGCTCAGTAAATCTGAAGAAATAAATGGTTCCAAAGCATTGAGCCGCATGGAGGAAATCCTCCATGCGGGCATGGAACTCGAGTGAGTCTACTTGTAAAGGATGCAGACATTTGCCGCACGATCTTTATACAGATCGCCGCAACTAGCATCTAAGAGTGGCGAACTGCACTCTCGACCGAAGCCGTTGTACCAGTTTCCAGGACCGCCCTTCGGTATGATGAGCGTGCTCATTCTCGCCGCTTTCGTGTGACCGTCGAAATACGCCCAGTTTCCCATTCCGCCGTTCGGTTTGGTCGCTCCGCCATTCTGGGTCGCCCCGCGATGTTGATAGAAACCGGTTCCCCATTGGCACGCAGGCGGATCGTCTATTCTTGCCACCCAGTCGCCCAAGTCGTTGTTTGACCAGAGCGATTCATGGAACATATGATATTCCGCCGGCAGAGTGAGCGCCGCTTGATTGGGTCCATTGGAGTCGTAGATCAAAACTCCGTTGGAGGCGTAGGAAGTCCTATAATCTTTGTCGACTTCTTCCGTCTTGTTTTTGTTGTTAGGATTGGAAGGGCAAGTCCAAATCTGTTTGTTTTTCAGATATGGGTAGGTCACCGATTTATAACCGATGATTTTGCCGTTTGTTGCGTCGCCGTCTTGATTGCCGGGAAGGCGCTGAATTCGACTGCCTGGAAAAAGTTCATCATAGTCTTGCGTATACATAATCATACCAGTCATGATTTGTCGCATATTACTCAGACAAGAGGTGGTTCGAGCCGATTCTCGCGCTTGTGCAAACACTGGAAAAAGAATAGCGGCGAGTATCGCAATAATTGCGATGACCACGAGCAGTTCGATCAAGGTAAAGCCTTTGGCTTTGTTCATAATGCCTCCGAATATCGTAGTAAATGTTGATTAACCGAAGCTGTAACAGGCGCTAGAAAGAGAGCGCGTGAAGTCGTGAATTGAATTACGGGCGTCTAAGACCCTCCTTTCAGATATCGGCATTGCAAAGTTTGTCAGTAAGTCAACTACCTCTGACGATGTTGCCGATTCATATCTTCCATTGCAGCCTTGGGGGGGCCGCTCGGAACAGTTTCGCCGCCCAGCACGCCGCTGGAACGAATACCAAAAAAAAGTATAATCACGGCGACAATTACGATTCCGACGATTACCGGAACTGGAATCTTGTTCATTTTAACCTCCGCTTAAGTTGACTACGACCTATTGGTGACATCTATAAGAGACTACTTCTTGGCGTCTCCTTTAGACATTGCGCCTGGGGCGGCTTTTGGCTGCCCGGCGCCTTTGCTGAAATCCGGTCCTGTCGGAGCGCCTCCATGCTTCGGTTCTGTTGCGAAGTATATTGCGCCTGAAATAACCGCGATCGCAATGATGATGACTAGCGCAGCTGTTTTGACGCTTAGTTTGCTATTCAAAGATTTTTACCCGTCTTTTTGACGCTTAAAAGCCGACTGCTGTAAAATGCGACAGCAGCGCTGTTTCCAATACCTTTATAGGCGCTTACCGCAGCTTTCAAGGTTTCAGTGTCTGCAGGTTGAAGTTTCAATAATTTCTCCAACAATGGTATTGCGCTTTCAAAGTTTCCGGCTTGTATCTCAAGCTTTACCAACTTGAGCGCCACTTCAGGACGGTTTGACCCTATAATCATCTGCTTAGTGAGATCTTCGTGCGATCGCATATACTGGCTCATTCGATTGAACTCTACGGTCATTTGCGAAGAACGTTTTAAGTCTCCTGTTTGACGGTACGCTTTTGCCAGATTGAAAGCGATTTCGTCGGATTTAAACCCTTTGTTCCAGATGGCTTCGAGTGTCTTCCTGGCGTCCTCAGGACGAGCCGCTAATATATAGAGACGCCCTAATTCCGAAAGTCCGTCTCCTCTATCCGGCGCGAGTTGAGCCAATCGCTCAAAAGCTGTGATCGCTTCTCGCAGGTTTTCCGGGGAAGGGTTTCTGCGTGAGAATGAAAAGCCCAATACGAACCATGCCGTCTGGAAGTCCGGTGATTTTTTCAAAGCGCTGCGCGCGGAAGCCTCAGCTCCGACAAAGTCGCCTGCATCCAATTGAGCCTGCGCAAGACTAGTCAGTATGCGCGGATTCTCCGGAGCTAGTAGGACAGCGCGGCTTAATTCCGCGACACCTTCTTTTACTGAAGCTCGGTTTGCAAGTTGAATTCCCAATAAAGCATGGGCTTCAGAACTTTCCGGCTCGTTCTTAACGGCTTCCTTCGCAGTTGCAAACGCTTCATCCGGTTTGCCTGCGACTGTGTAGGCTTCTGCAAGTTTTGTGTAAAGAAGCGGAGTGGCAGGTGCGATCTTTTTCAATCGTTCCAGTAATGGAATTGCGTTCTCCGAGTGTCCGGATGTAATAAAATATTCCGATAGTAGCAGGTAAGCATCCGGCATCTGAGGGTCAAGGCGCAATGCTTCTCGCCAGGCGCCTACTGCTTCGTCATATTTTTTTTCGGCAAGCAAGGAAATGCCGGATGCGATTCGAGATCTAACGCCTGCATCTCTGTTTGCTTTCAAATTCAAAGTCAGCGCCAGAATGAACAACGCCGTTCCGCAGATAACGATGAATATAGTACGCATCCTACGTGACCTGGAAATGTTTGGCGAAGACATTATACTCATTTCAACGAAACACGGGAACAGTCTGGGAATGCCTGAAGACTAGAGTCCCATGACTAAAGTCACGGTCTATGTGGCGTTCCGCCGTGTGTGCTTCGCACACGATACTCAAGGTCCGGAGTATGCTCAACGAGAGACGCCCCTGCAAACTGCACAGGAATGGCAGTCCTACGGGCAGTCAAGTCGCGACTCATGTCCGAAGGACATACGGCGCGAAGCGCCACCGAGACCATGACTTTAGTCATGGGATTCAAAAGCGCTCTCGAAAAAATCATTTGGTCGTCAGGTCTGCTCACATACAAACTATCTTTTGAATGCAACGTTCAACAA
>JAYVOT010000730.1:0-4789 GCA_043757795.1 Chthonomonadaceae bacterium
ATCTATCTTCTGATAACAACAAAATCCGCTTACGACGAGAGCAAATTCACCCATAATACGGAGCGCAACCGATTGCGTGCAGAAAACCAGCTCCGTCAAGAAGCGGCTCGTTTAGGCTTCAGTCTGGTGGAAGTTCAAGCGGTTGAAACCGCTTGATAAGACGGATAAACAGGCTAAAACCCAGTATAATAACGGGGAGTTACTTGGAAGTCCTTCCAACATTATAGTATAACGCTAACAAAAACTTAGTCCGCCTTAACGAACTCGGAATCGAGTCCTACGTCTATTCCAAGCGACGGACAGTTATTGACTGATGTTACGCAGTCCTGACGACCAAAGGATTTTTTCGAGAGCGCTTTTGAATCCCATGACTAAAGGGGCTGTGAAAGTAGTCGCGCGATTTCTCCGGGCTGAGTATTGCAAAATGAAAACTGCAAGATTCCTTTTAGAAATGCCTTGACACATTCCGCTTTGCATCATTCGGTCCGGCATCGCTTCGCTGTTCTGTCGAACGCTTCCCATCCAATGATGCACGACTTTCGATTCCGGTTCATACCACACTTCGAATCCCGCCTTGCGAATTCGCCAGCACCATTCGATCTCTTCGTAGAACATGTAAAACTCTTCCGAAAGCAACCCGACCTACTTCATCGTCTCGCCTCTCACCATCAAGCAAGCCCCGGAGACGCTGTCGACTTGCGTACGATAGCTGAAATCGTCGCGCCCCCATCCCTCCCGCTCATAGGCGGCATCATTGAGATATCTCAGCCCGGATGCATCGAGAAACTCTCTCCAGGGGCTTGGGAAGCGGCATCCGCTTTTCTGAAGGGAGCCGTCCGTGTTCAAAAGTTGCAGGCCGACGACCCCGGTCTTCGGGTGATCGTCCAGAAATCTCACGAGGGTCGAGAGCGAGTCGGGGCGAGCTTCCGTATCTGGATTCAAGATCAGGACATGCCTGCCGACGCTTCGGCTCAACGCCTGGTTGTTCGCTTTCGTGAACCCCGCGTTGTCCCGATTTGCGATCAATCGGACTTCCGGAAACTCGCTCGCCGTCATCTCTGCGCTGCCGTCCGGCGAGTTGTTGTCGACGACGTACGTCTCGACGAACAGCCCTGCGGTCGCAGCCAGAATCGCATTCAGGCAGTCCCGGAGCATCTCTCGGGTATTGTAACTCACGATGACAATCGACAAGTCGATTGATCGATGAATGGATGCCTTGGTCAATTGAAAGTTCGGACGATAAGCTCAAAAGGACTCCTTCCTGTGATGCGGGAAAGTTCCGCTTGCTCGCCGTCATTCCCTCTTTCGATCCGAATCCTCGCTCAAAGATGGAGGACATCGTGTCTTCCCTTTAGAGACGGCGATGTTGTGCAAAAGAACGAATCGCTCGACGCAAAACGGCGACAACAAGACTGATGTCTGTCGTCGCCGTTTCGAGTTGCGGGAACGCCTTCGCTATTTGCTGTCGTTGTCGTCATCGTATTCGACGTATTCCCGCTTCGTCAATAGCTTCTCCAGCTTGCGCTTCATTTCGATCGCCTCCGCTCGAACTTGTCCGTGTCCGTACCCTTTTGCGATGTTCAGGTATTTGAGCGGAGCTTTGGCGGACGCCTCCACCTCTTTGAAGTTCTTGGAATAGTAGCGGATGCTATTGTTTTTCTCGTCGACCTCTTTTATCTCGGTGTCCGATGGCGGGATATTGTCCGCAAGGTGCTTGGCGTAGAACAGGTTGATCGTCGGATCGTAAGGAGCAAACTTCAACGCCTGTGCGTAGCGATAATCTTTATCATAGGACACAGTACCGCTAGTCGAAACTGTGGTATAGACCAAAAAGAGATTCGCCATTCCTAGAAGCCGAGATGTTTCGACGATTTCAGGGTCGAATTTCACCTTAGGATATTCCAACGACGGTTCTTTTTTATTTTCCTCCGAAAATACCTCTAGCGCGAAGTTGTAAGCACGAGCTGCATCCCTCCAACGCCCTGTCTGAGCAAGGATAGATGCGTATTTGATCCAACTGGTTGGAGTGGACGTTCTATAATCCGGCATATCGGGCCGGTCCATCGCTTCCAAGTACAGTTTCCAGTTTACTGAATCGCTTATTCGTTTTGAATAGTGGCTAGCACGGGCGCTACCTTCAAACATCAATTTCTCGTACATGGGAGTCATCTCCGAAGGAGGACAAGAAAGATGTTCCAAACAATCAGCTATGCTTCCATAGAGATCGAGGTCAACCCCATCGTCGACCTCCGATGCAGGAAAAGGAAGGACAATATTGTTCGCTTTGATGTAGAGTTCGAGCGCCGCGTTGTAGTCCTGTAGTTCATAGGCTATATCACCTTTGGCCCTTAGATTGTTCTGATCATGCATGGCTCGGAAACCTGGACTTGCTTCCATTTCCTCCCTTGTCAGTGGCGGCCAAAGTACAGTGCTTCTATTAACTTTCACATTCGAATCGATCGAATGCGGCGCAGCTTTCTGCGAACGCTTCGTTTTTGATATCATTAAGTTACTTGGGAACTTCGTTATTTTCTTTATCGAAGGTTGCTTTGTATTAACCCTTGGGCCTAGCTTTCTTCCGGGCTGATCGGAAGCGGTGATAGATGAAGCAAAACCCAGGCTAACTAACAAAACGGTTGCCGTCAATCGTGTCATCGGTAGTCTCCAATCCCCATGAAGAATCAGTCCCTCACCCAATTGAATACTAGTGGCACTGGCAAAGTCATCGACCAAGATGGGTGAGTGTCTGTAAGTTGATAATTGAAGTAAGTCATATCCAAGATAGAAGCTGAGGAAGAATCGGCGGACCATCTCCAAGTACACATGCTGATCGGAACCCACATTGAACCAACACCATTTACCGGAGGCAAGTACATGACGTAGTTATCGAACGATTCGTTCATGACTACCTGCCTAGAGTAGCCATCCATTGGTTCCGATGGGGCATCCAACCACAACCTTTGAGTTTTATTCGCAAGCCATCCGTCGCCTTGCGGAGAGTCAAACGGATCTGCAGTCGCACCTGCGAAATAACCATCCAAGCAATTTGTCTTGTTGAGGTCTTTTCTAATTATTGACGGATGAAAAGACAAGGGCGGCGAGCTATTGTCATATGCGTGCCGCCCCATAAGCGCCAATTGGGTGTAGTGCCATCTACCTACTTCATTGCCCCTATTAAACGCACTAGGTGTTGCAACCCAAGTAGTCACGGCGAAACCGTATCCGTTTGGAAAATTAGGGTCACGATTTGTGTACAAGTTATAAGTAATTACTCCAGATAATGCTCCATTGTTAAAGACTCTTGAAGAGATGCCGACTTGACCGGATGTTGCAAAATTACCTGGCAAGTCAGGTTTTATAACTTCAAATGATGCAGATATTGAGGCAGGATATGATTTCGACACATTGGGGTTCTGGGTTTTGAAATTGACCGTGAAAGATACTTTCATTGATCGAACGGCTTTGTCGGCGCAATAAAATGTGGGAGATGCCGTTACCCAATCGGGAGCGTACATCAGAGTCAAGCCACTCGAATTTCCAGAAGAGAAACTCTTAAAGCAGTTGCCGCCCGTCATGCTCCATGTGTTTCCTGTTATGCTCTGAACCGAAGAACTTGCCCTGCTCGTATCGATGAAAGGCGAGATTCCCTGACCGACGAGGTAAGTCGGTTTATTGTTCTGAAGCGTGGCTCCATTGAACTTCATCTTGAAGTATTGTATCGCGACCTTCACCTTGACGGTCGCTCTCACGCTGACATCCGTGCCCATAACCGTAGGATGACCAGTAGCCTTCGCTTTGAGGGGAGGAGCCGAGGGGTTGGCAGGATCCGCGCAGGTCACTGAAAACGACGTGCCGGGAGATGTAACCGCGATATAGCCCAAAGTGGAACAGGTTGCGCTCATAGTCGGCGGGTAGGAAGTGTCTTTATAGTCGCCCCCGAAGCCGTTCTCCGCGACGACCTCGTCCTTTTCATTGACGGCTTGCCAGGAGCCGGTGGCATCCCATTGTACGTAGGCGGTATCCGGCGGCGCGTCCGTTGGATCGTTGGGATCAGTCACCCACACGAAGTAGGCGGTGACAGTTCCTTCGCACAAAGCCGAAACTGGCCCGCTATAGTTTCCCTGTCCTACTGGAGGGGCGATAATTTTGCCGTTGGCTTGAAATTTGCCCTGCGAACGCATGCGATAGCGAGGGTTGTTGGTGTTGTCCTGCGCGGCGACGTCCGCTCCCCAATACCCGTTCGAGTCGAGGGAGTAAGGTACTGTGCGGGTGTTTGCATCCTTCGTCGTCCAGGTTCCTCCGGAGTAATGGTCGAGGACATAGTAGGCTCGTGCGGATGAGACTTGAAACAGGAGGAGAGCGGCGAGCAGTACGATCTTCCAGTCTCTATTCGGCTGGCGTCCTTCGACGCAACATGCGGACGATGCAATTAAATGATAGATGGACGGGGGGGGGGGGGACGTTAGGCATAGAAAGATTCTCCTGTGAAATAGGCGGCTTCCCTGCGAGTTTTCAAACTAGCTGATAGTGACATGCAATTCTCAAAGACGAATATTCCATAAATAACTAAAACAATGTCAGATTATAACACTCTTTCATGACAAAGTCAAACCTTTTGAAAAAGATGTCTTCTGATCCCCCCGGCGTGTCAAAATAGGGTGAACAAATTCGCATACGCAGATTTATGTAGGTCATCAGGCGCGGAGAAGGATTTCAAAATGTTCTTTTCGACACCAGACACACAGCTTAACAGCGTTGCAAAAAACGGGCATCATGTCGAACCCTCTAA
>JAYVOT010000731.1:0-4748 GCA_043757795.1 Chthonomonadaceae bacterium
AGAGTGACAGTTCCTTTTGCTTCCGCTTCCTTGCCCTGTCCGTCTCCGCCGCCGTTGCCGTTGCCTGTTCCTTCTTCCTCAAATCTCGCCCGTTTGGCAGTGAGGGTGTTGGATGCGACGTCATAAACTCCTTCAACTTCCGCTTTCTTTGCTGTGGCGAGTCTTGTATAGAAGTCCGCGACTGAAAGAGTTACGCCGCTTTTGCCCCTGAAGATAGTGTTTGCATCCGTGACGATATTGACAGTCGTCTTGTTTGGCTGGAACTCTTTTGTTTTTTCCGCTGTGATGACAAAAGTCATTTTGACTGAGTCGATAGCGGAAGGAGCGCCGACAACATCTCCGAGTTTCACTGATCCGTCGCCATCGAGTTTTCCGATTTTGACTGCGTTGGCGACAAACATATCGCCGGCTAGATTTAGTTTTCCTCGGACTTCCACTTTCTGACCCTCGGCAAGGACTGCATTCGGTTCCGCATTGGCATTGAAAATATTGGTTGTGGCGGAAGTGACGACGTTCACTCTGCCTATCTTGAAGGTGAGGATTGGGGCAGTTCCGGCGAGTCCGGTCACAACGCCTTCGACCTCTGCTTCTTCATGTCTCGCTTCATCGCCTAATCCGGTTTTTAATCCCTCTTTCAGGGAAGGCGTGATTTTGCCGTTGACGACTTTAAAGTTGGCGAGGTCAAAATCTGCAACGATGTTGTCGTCGGCATCCTCTTGCTTTGCTGTCGGGAAAGTGAGCGAAAGCGCGACATTGCCGTTTGCATCTCTTTTGAAAGTGTCGTCAAAAGGAGTGACGACTCCTGAAGCCGAACCTTTTGCGAAGAGCGTCAGCGAACTTGTCATTGTGATTCGAAGCCCGACGTAGCTACCGACTGGAATGGATTTCTTATCAAGGAAGGAGAATCTTGCCCCTGTGGCGTCTCGCAAGCTTTTGATGTCGATGGTCTTGCCGGCAGGATTGTCGAAAAGCGACACTGCTGTGCCGTCTGTCGCAACGAGTTCGATCTTGAGGATCGTCGCCCATACGTGATCGTAATCTTCTCGGAAAGAGTCTGTGATGAAAGCGCTTGCATTGACTGAACGAACGGCGGCAACGTTCCCGCCTCCGCCGGAACCGCCTCCGCAACCTGCGAGTCCGAAGGTTAGTCCGATGGCTCCAAGAGCCGCGTAAAATTTGATATTGCTTGATTTCATAATGTGTCTATCCTCTCAAAGTTGATGATGTTGCGATGGAGCTTGCGTAGGGGATCGAACGCAATTCTACTGCTGACATAGATTTGGGGTATGGAATTACTACTTATTCCTTGATTCTAGGACTTGTTCAGCCGGCAAATCTACCCGACATTAATAGAGACGGGATATGTCTCTTGAAAACGCGACAACCGGACGTATCCGGCTTTACTAATTCTATTTATCGTTACTATAGTCGGAAGTTGCAATCCAAAAAGTTTGACCCTTTAATAAAACATTGAAAAAAACTCTGATTCAACGCCAACGAACAACTTTCGTTCTTTTCAAGTATAATTTCTCCACCACGAAATCATATTCATCCATAAAGTTTGGACTGGCTTGCGCAAATTGGCTCGCCATTGGAGAACAGCTTTGAAATACTTTAGAATCATTTGTGCGAAAGGCTTTCCGGATTGATCAAAGCGTTGATTTTCGATTTCGATGGACTGATTCTTGATACGGAGTCGCCGGAATTCATATCCTTTCAAGAGATGTTTGCAGAATTCGGTTTGGAGTTTCCACTCAGCGAATGGGCGTCGAATATCGGCAAGGGCGTGATTGAAACGGGTCCGACGCCTTACGAAATACTTCAAAGTCGAGTTCAAATCCCATTTGATTTTGAGAGTGTGAGAGCGAGACGAAGGGCGAGAAACGCCTCGCTTGTTCTAGCCAACGAAGTTCTTCCGGGTGTTTGCGACTACTTGGCGGCTGCACAAAAGCTCGGACTGAAATTGGGAGTCGCCTCAAGCAGCGGAAGCGAATGGGTGGAGGGACACCTGAAAAGACTAGGACTTTATAATTTTTTCGACTCTATACGATGTGCGGATCATGTCGCCAAAGCGAAACCTGACCCGGAACTCTACCTTGCGGTTCTAAAAGCGCTGAAAGTTGATGCAAAAGAGGCGATCGCTTTTGAGGACTCGCGCAACGGGACAAAAGCTGCGAGAGCGGCGGGGATCTTCACGGTCGTCGTGCCAAATCCAATTACTCGATATTCAGATCTTGCCGAGGCGAGTATGCGTTTGGAATCTATGAGCGGAATTTCGCTTGCATCACTTCTGAAAAAAATTGAAAGTACTCAAAATGATCGATAACCCTCTTTGTCTCTCGCTCGATATTGGGACTTCCTCTTCTCGCGCCATGCTCTGGAATGCCGACGGTAACGAAGAGGCAGGCGTGAAAGCGCAGGTAAAATACCATTTCACGACTACTCCGGACGGGGGAGTAGAGATGGAAGCCGATGAATTTTTGGATCACGTCTTTCAGTGTTTAGATGAAGCGATTTCACAGGCGGGAGATCGCGCTTCTGCGATTCGCGCGGTTGGGATCTCTACTTATTGGCATTCGATGTTGGGGCTTGATGAGTCAGGAAAGCCTATCACTCCCATCTATTCCTGGGCGGACGCGAGGCCGGGAGAGGCGGCGAGAGCGCTACGGAAAGAGTGGGACGAGACGGAAGTCCACGCACGCACCGGTTGCATGATTCACCCTTCCTATTACCCTGCAAAACTGAAATGGCTTCGAGAGTCCTCTCCTGACATTTATAAAAAAGTCGCTCGTTGGGCTTCGCCCGGAGAGTATCTTATGGGAGAGTTATTTGGTCGAAAAGCACAAGGTCTTTCGCTTTCTATGGCTTCAGGAACAGGTTTGCTCAATCAGGAAACTTGCGATTGGGATGCTGAAACGCTTGAAAAGCTTCAACTGACACCTGAACTTTTTGCCCCGATCGTAGATTTGAAGAATCCTTCGCATGGGTTGGCAAGCAAATACTCAACTCGGTGGAATGCCTTGAAAGAGGTTCCTTTCTTTCCGGCAGTAGGAGACGGAGCCTGCGGAAACGTAGGAAGCGGCTGCATCACGCCTGAGAGGATGGCGATAAATCTCGGCACTTCCGGCGCAATCAGGGTGATGTGGAGCGAAGATTTTGTGTCAGCAAAAACTGCAAACTCCAAAAATTCGGAGAACTCCAAATCTTCGAAAGGAGATGAAATTCAACCTCCTCTCGGGTTGTGGCAATATCGTGCGGATCGCAAGCGCCCTGTCATAGGCGGCGCTTTCAGCGATGGCGGCGATGTTTTCGCATGGATGAGTCGGACCCTCCAACTTCCGACGGGAGATGAACTGGAAGCGAAGATCGCCGAAATGGAACCTGGAGCGCACGGTCTGACATTTTTGCCGTTTCTGGGAGGAGAGAGAAGCATTGGATGGAACCCTGCAGCAAGAGCGAGTCTGACAGGTCTTTGCCTGGACTCGCAGCCGATTGAGATTATGCGTTGCGCCCTAGAGTCAGTGGCGCTGCGATTCACGCTTGCCGCAAATCTGTTGCGCGAAGTTTTTCCGGATGCGAAGGAGATCGTCGCATCAGGAGGCGCGTTAACGAAGTCGCCTGCTTGGTCGCAAATTTTCGCGGACGCTCTGGGGCAACCTGTCACTCTTGCGGAAGAGGCGGAAGCGAGCAGTCGCGGGGCGGCATTGCTTGCAATGGAAGCGGCAGGGATCCTAGAATCTCTTGAAAAATCGGGAGCGAAAATGGGAAAGACCTATGAACCGGACGGCGCGAATCATAAGCAGTATTTAGCGATGTTGGAAAAGCAACAAGACAACTATCGGAGATTAACGGAAGAGCAGTGAAAATTCAAGCCGCAACTCCCCAAAATCTTTTGTCAGCGGTCCATGCGGATCGAAGGGTGACGATCGGAGTTGAATCCGAAGAGGAGTTGAAACGTCTATCGGACTCGCGTGCGATTTTTTGTCCGTTTTGCAACTCGTCGGTTACTCTTCACGCAGGCAGGGTTCGCGCTCATCACTTTGCACATTTGCCAGGAGCTACTTGTCGCGTTCCAAACCCTGAGCCTGAGACGGAAGAGCATTTGAAGGGAAAACTATTCCTCGCTGAATACATTCGCGCAAAAGTTCCCAACGGGCGGGTGACTGTGGAGGCATGGTTTCCTGAAACGAAACAACGCGCCGATATCCTTCTGGAAACGGACGAACCCGGTCGTGAGCGAACTGTCATTGAGTTCCAATGCGCGAATCTGAGGGCGGACGAATGGCGTCGCAGAAGAAATCTGTACCGCGAAGCGGGAGTTAAAGACCTATGGTTTCTTGGCGGTTCGCGTTTTCGTTCGGAGAGCATTCGCGACTCCGTTTCAAACGGCTTCTCTTATAATAGAGCGTATGTTCGCACTTTGGAACTTGAACGTACCCTTATCCTGGCGGGTGAAGCGCTTCTATTCCTTTTTCTTCCGGACGCTCCTCAGAAAAGCCCTGTAATCTCCCGCGTTTCCCCCTTCGATAAATCAGATCTGACTCGCATGGTTGCAGTAGTTACCACCCGTCGCATTATGAGTTGGATTTTCCGTGGAATTTGGTCGAGAGGGAGATAGAGGGCGAAGGCGGATTACAGGCTTTCAAGCCGATCCCGGTAGCAACGCAAACAGTACGTCTCATATCTCCGACAAGCGTCCTTGAGTGGCTCAAAGTCCAACACGGGACGTCCGAAGAGGCGATACCGGA
>JAYVOT010000732.1:0-4739 GCA_043757795.1 Chthonomonadaceae bacterium
GATCGGTCTGGATGTCGGGACGGATATCGCCCTGTCCAACACGATGGCGCGTGAGATCATTCATTCCGGACTCGCGAATTATAATTTCATAAAAAACTCAACGACCGGGTACGAAGCCTATGCGGCAAGCGTCGAGGAGTGGACACTGGAACGCGGCGCTTGCGAAACGGGCGTGTCCGAAGAAATTATTCGCTATATGGCGCGCTCTTTCGCCCGCGCCGATCGCGCTATGATCTGCTGGACGCTGGGAATCACTGAGCACCACAATGCAGTGGACAACGTACTCTCCCTCATCAATCTCGCCCTACTTACAGGGCACGTCGGGAAATGGGGAAGCGGACTGAATCCGCTTCGCGGTCAAAACAACGTTCAGGGCGGCGGAGACATGGGCGCGATCCCGAACAAACTGCCCGGATTTCAAGACATCGAAAATGACGCGCATGCGAGGGCGAATTTTGAAGCCGCCTGGAACTGCGCCATCGCCCCGAAATACGGCTGGAATCTAACTGAGATGCTCCATGCGATGGAGAGGCGAGAGTTGACGACGCTCTACGTCATCGGGGAGAACCCGGCTCAATCAGAGGCCGATGCGAAGCATACCAACTTCCTTTTGAACAACTTGGAGTTCATGGTCGTTCAGGATATTTTCTTGACTCGAACCGCTCAAATGGCGGACGTGGTATTGCCTGCGAGCGCCTCCTGGTGCGAGTCGGAAGGCACAGTAACAAACTCTGAAAGACGGGTTCAGCGCGTCCGAAAGGCGCTCGATCCCCCGGGAAATGCGCGGGACGACATGGGAATACTACAGGACCTCGCGCGACTGTTGGGTCATGCATGGGATTACGGATCGGAATCGAAAGAGATCGCGGAAAACGCATGGAACGAACTTCGCAAACTCTCGCCTATGCACAGCGGCATGAGTTATGAGCGATTGGAATCCGAGGGGGGCATTCAATGGCCCTGCGCTAATGACGAAGACGCAGGGACGCCGTTTCTTCATGGAAGATTGTGGGAAGAGTCTCCGGAAAGGCGCGGAATGCCAGCTAAGTTCAGCGTTGTGGTTCATGATCTTCCAGTAGATAAACTGAGCGAAGACTTTCCGATCCGTCTCACGACTGTGCGAAATTTGGACAACTACAACACCGGAGTGCAGACAGGCGGTTTCGCCTCGCCGTTGCGCCGTCGAGAAGCGTTGGGATTGGCTCCGGAGGACGGAAAGCGCTATGGAGTCGCAGATGGCGAACTCGTTCTAGTTTCCTCTCGCAGAGGGTCGATCGCCATGCCTGTGCGATATGACTCGCGACTCAGATCAGGTCTCGCCTCGGCAACTCTCCATTCTCCGGATGATGTCGAGATCAACGTCCTTACTATCGAAGCCAACGATCCGAAATCGGGAACCTCAGAGTTCAAAGCAGCCGCCATCCGAATTGAAAAACTTTGCGTCAATGAAGAATCCAAAGCCGAGTTTGAGCAGGTGAACTGATATGGATTTGCATTTCAACGAGTCCGTCGCGACAGAAGAAGAAAGAGTCGTCATTGATAAAGTTCTTGACGATACGGAGATCGCAAGGCAGTCAGCGCAAAAAGGCGAAAACTCACGCTCACCGCTTGAAGAAGGCGCTTTAAAACGCGGAAATAGACACTTGTTGTTGCCCGTTTTGCACGGTGTTCAAGCGCGGATCGGGTGGATATCTCCCGGAGCGCTGAACTATCTTTGCTTCCGAATGGGAGTTCCGCCTGCGGAGGCTTATGGGGTCGTAAGCTTTTACGCCTTATTTTCAATGACGGAACAGCCGCCGATAGTAGCGCATATCTGCGACGATATCGTCTGCAAAACGCGCGGAGCGGAGGCGCTTTGCAGTCGACTTGAAGCGACTTTCGGGAAACCTGGAACTCCGGGCGAGACCGGAATAAGCCTGTGGAAACGAAGTCCCTGTCTGGGGCTATGCGATCAAGCTCCTGCTGCTCTCTTTCAAAATGCGGGAACGAACAATGACGACTACGTCCTCGCGCCTGCAAACCTCGAAAGCCTCCTTCTAGGCTTGCAAGGCGAAGTCGCACTGGAGAAAAACTCCAACTTTGCGATGCCGAAACCAATCGAAAACGCTCTCATGCTCACCGGACGCATCGGAAAAGTTGATCCATTGGACATTGACGATTATCATTCAAAGGGCGGATTCGCTTCCCTTCGTCGCGCGCTGAAAATCGGGGCTTCGGAGATTATTCGCGAGGTAAGGGATTCGGGGCTTTGCGGGCGCGGCGGCGCGGCATTTCCCACTGGCGTGAAGTGGAAAGCGGTTGCTGAGGCGACGGAACGCCCTCACTATCTCGTCTGCAATGCGGACGAATCCGAGCCGGGAGCGTTCAAAGACCGCACTCTCATGGAAGGAGACCCTTTCGCACTCATTGAAGCGATGACGATCGCAGGTTTTGCCTGCGGAGCGGAGAAAGGCTACCTCTACATCCGCGGCGAATACCCTGTAGCGACATTTCGACTCTTAAATGCGATTGAAATCTCACGCAGGCGCGGGTTTTTGGGGAACGATATCCTGTCAAGCGGAGTACGATTCGATATTGAATTGCGACGCGGAGCGGGAGCCTCCATATGCGGCGAAGAGACGGCATTGCTGGAATCAATCGAAGGAAAGCGCGGGGAACCGCGAAATAAGCCGCCTTTCCCGGTGAGCTTCGGGCTGTTCGGCAAACCTACTGCGATCAACAACGTTGAAACGCTCTTGAGCGTTCTCCCGATATTGGGAATGGGCGGAGAAGCTTACGCAAAAATAGGATCGGAACGCTCTACGGGAACCCGAGTCTTCTGCGTCTCCGGATGCGTTGAGCGGCCGGGGGTTTATGAAGTGAATTACGGTTGTACGCTGGGAGACATGTTGAAACTCGCAGGCGGAGTGCGAAGCGGTCATGCTCTACAGGCGATTCTATTGGGAGGTGCGGCGGGTACTTTCGTCCGACCGAATGAGCTGAGCATCCTCCTCACGCTGGAGGGCGCTCGCGCTGCGAACGCGACATTGGGTTCCGGCGGCATCGTCTTTTTCGACGATCAGACGGACCTGAAGGCAATTTTGACTCGAATTGCCGCTTTTTTTCGCGACGAGTCTTGCGGACA
The DNA here is from genome assembly GCA_043757795.1 of Chthonomonadaceae bacterium. Taxonomy (GTDB): domain Bacteria; phylum Armatimonadota; class Chthonomonadetes; order Chthonomonadales; family Chthonomonadaceae; genus JAYVOT01. The sequence continues at coordinate 3,125 of JAYVOT010000732.1, forward strand.
GTGCGTGCCCTGCCGAGTGGGAACCGTGAGGCAGCAGGAGGCATTGCATCGACTTTTATCGCCCAATTGCAATACGGGAAAAGAGTTGGCGCTTTTGTCCGAGTTGGATCAGGTGATGCGAGACGCCTCAATCTGCGGACTCGGGCAGACCGCAAGCAGCGCGATCTCATCGGCGATCAATCGCCTGGGACTGTTTCAAGGAGGGAGTCAATGAGCGTATTTCCGATGGCGCCTCCAGGGCGGATGGTGGAGTTTCAAATTGACGGACAGACAGTCAGAGCGATTGAAGGGACTACCATTCTGGATGCCCTACGAAGAATTGGAACGGAAACCCCTACGCTCTGCTATCTGGACAACTTGACTCCTGTGAACGCCTGTCGCGTCTGCATGGTGGAAGTCGAAGGCTCACGGACTCTGGTTCCCTCTTGTTCGCGCAAAGTTGAAGCTGGCATGAACGTAAAAACGGATACGGAGCGCGTCAAATTTTCTCGCAAACTCGTCCTGGAACTACTGGCTTCTTCGACGGACTTGTCCCTCGTTGACGTGAGTATAAAAACTTGGATGTTAAAGTACGATGTAGAATTAGAAAAGTTTGGAAAGCCCTCGGCTCCTTCAATTGCAGGGGAACGCGACTCCCGCCTTGCAGGACACCATCAAGCTACGAACGGAGCCGAAACTGAAACGGTTCACCAACCAGTAAAACTGGACAATGACCTATATATCAGAGACTACGGCAAGTGCATTTTATGTTACAAGTGCGTGGAAGCCTGCGGCGAGGACGCTCAAAACACTTTTGCGATCACAGTGGCAGGACGAGGCTTCGACGCGCGAATCTCTACCGAGTTTGCTATTCCGCTGACTGATTCCGCATGCGTCTATTGCGGAAATTGCATCGGAGTCTGTCCCACAGGCGCTTTGATGTTCAAAAGCGAGTATGATATGCGTCAGGACGAAACCTGGGATGAGTCGAAGCAGACCGTTACGGAAACAGTCTGTCCTTACTGCGGCGTCGGTTGCAATCTGGAACTTCACGTGCAGGACAACCGCATCGTAAAAGCGACCTCCCCGCAGGATCACGATATCACGCACGGAAATCTATGCATCAAGGGGAGGTTCGGATGGGAGTTCATCAACAATCGGTAGTCGGTTTTTGATCAGAGCTTGACGCTAGCGAAAAAAACGCCGCTTTAACCTCCACTGGACCTTCTTTAATCTTTACTCATGTTACGCAAACGATAGAGCATCACGGCTATAGTCCCATGACTAAAGTCACGGTCTGGGTGGCGTTCCGCCGTGCGTGCTTCGCACGCGATACATAAGGTGCGGACTATGCTCAACAAGAGACGCCCCTGCAAACTGGCACAAAAATGGCTGTCCAACGGGCAGGCCAGTCCGTCTCATGTCCGAAGGACATACGGCGCGAAGCGCCTAATAGACCGTGACTTTAGGGGCTGTGAAAGTATTCGATAGAAAATCTGTTCCGAAAAACTCACCCTTCCAGAATGCCCGGAGAACCTCCTCTGGACACAAAACAGTCAAATATGACCTGACAAAAATGATCGAACCGACGTTTTTAGGAATACTTTCACAGCCCCTTTAGTCATGGGATTCAAAA
>JAYVOT010000733.1:0-4706 GCA_043757795.1 Chthonomonadaceae bacterium
GAACTTTCTCCCATGCATACGAAAGCCGTCTGCATCCCTTTACAAAAGCATCACGCACTGCCGCGGATCCGGAAAGGGAAATAACCGGAAGTCGGAAGATTCCGTATCGGATGTGCCGTTATCCCGCCTGTTCGTAAGCTTTTTTTAGCCAATTTGCGAGATCTTCGGAAACGTCTTCAAGACTGCCGAGCCGGACCCGGTGCGAAAACATGGAGTTGAAACTGCCGGAAAGTTCCAATTTGCCCGCTGGTTCCGTCTCTTTGAGGATAATTCCAACATCGATCCGGGCGGCTGTCGTCGGTTGTATCATGCAGAACTGCTTCTTTCGGCGAATGCTGACATACCCTTTTTTCGGAGCGACCTCTATGTCTTCTCCGAAACTCTCGATAATCGCCATGATCCGGTCGTGAATCGGTTTTAGTCCCGCCTTTGCGCCGTTGTAAAGTTCCGTCACCGGATCGCTGTTGCGAGCCGTCGCGTCTTTAGCGATACTCGCCGCATCGGCTCCGCGCGCGATGAGCGCGATCCGATTTGCGCTCCCGTGCGTCATTCCGTAGTCCGTTTTCAGCATCGCCATAATTTCGGAGTGTTTCGTTTTGCCGCTTGCTTTTACAAGCGTCATCCACTCGTCAAGCGATTTGCCGTACTGCGCTTCAATATTTCGTATCAGAGCTTGAAGCCCCTCTTCCACGGTCGCCATTCCATTCTCCTTTGAATTACCCCGCTGGGGCGTCAATGCTTGTCGTATGCAGTCATTTCATGAGAAGCGTCTATCGCGTGAAAATCGGGGTATGACTGGTGTTTTCACATGATTCGCCTACTCTTCCGCCCACACGCAACGGATCGGCATCAAGCGATGCGGTGACGAGTAGTATCGACAAATAGCGTTACTAGTTCGCAAAAAATCTCCCTCATGCCTACTGTTGGCTGATTTGAACGCTCCAATCGCGAAGATCGAGCGAGGGTTCGACATCCGGTCCGGAAACGTCGTAATCCGAAGGCTCCTGAATTCCGTCGAAACTCGCATGAGTGTTGTCATAGGTTGTATTTTGCAAAAGGTCGACGATCAGAAAACTGCCTCTTCCGGCGCCGCTTCGGGTGTCGCCGAGAGAATCTACGCGCGTGTTTTGCTCAGTGGCGGCGTCAATTGGAATCCGATCCGTTGCTATAAAGTTGACTTGCAAGTATTGCAAGCTTCTTGCCATCGCCGCCGCGTTAGCCGTCGAGAGGGGGTTTCCATTTGCGTCAGTGATGAGTTGCGAGAGGTCGATCTCGAACTGCAAAGTTTTGCCTGTGATATCGCTCAGATTCGGACGTGCGGCATTGATCGGATTGACAGGGTTGCTGAAGCGCGAGAGGTTTGAACCGCTGATGACATGATAGAGCGAATAACCTGCGTTGCCCGGCTGAGCGCCGTCGAATTGAACGAAATCAGTGAATCCGTCCGCATTGCCTCCTGACCCGGTGGCGAAGCCGTTGCCGTAGGGCGCGTGGAAAACTGCGACAGGTCCGTGAGCGTTCCTATCCCCTACATTATTGATCAGGAAAAAATAGTGGTAACTGGGATTGATGAATCCGCTAAACGTCGCGGTGACTTTCAATCTCTTGCCGGAAAGCATATTCTGGTTCGGAGGTTGATTGGCGCACCCGGCGAGCGATAGGAGCAGTCCGGCAGCGCATAGCGCTGTGAGAAAACGCTTCGAAATTCGGCGCATTCGATAGGGCGAGAGAGTGAAAATCCTCATGTTCATGCGACTCCTTGACGGTTTTACCCTGTTTCGGGTACAAATACGGACGTGACTACGCCTATTATAACTGAAACTCCCTCCCCATCGCAACCGGACCCGAAGACTCTTCTAAAAGGCTTGCTCAAACCCGATTTGCGCTGGTCCCTGATCTCAGGACTCCTCATGTGGCTCTCCCATCCATCCGCAGGAATCTGGATTCTCGCGTGGGTCGGACTTTTTCCTTTAATCGCAAACGTGATACAAGCGAAGAGTTTCCGACAAGCTTTCACACGCGGCTATCTCTTCAGTTGGTGCTACTTTACACCGCTCTGTTACTGGACTGGATTGACAATAGTCGGCTGGACAGGCTCCTCAGTCGGGTGGGTCGCACTCTTCGCCCTCTCTATTTTAATGGCGCTTTTTTACGGATTCTGGGCGGGAATCTCCTGGCTCGTCACCCGAAAACTCGTCGGGGTCTGGCGCATCCTCTCTTTCGCCTGCCTCTGGACGATTATGGAATTTCTCCGAAGTCTGGGAACCTACACCTTTCCCTGGGGGCAGATCGGATATAGCCAATACAAGTTTTTGCCGCTCATTCAGATGGCGGAAGTGACAGGCGCTCTTGGCGTCGGTTGCCTGCTCGCCATAGTGAACGCTTCCATTGCAGAATGGTGGGTTACGCGGAAAGACATTCGAAGTCGACGTTGGGTCATCGCAGTCGCAACTCTGACAGGCTTGCTCTGCCTGTCGGGGTTCGCGCGAATCCTGCAGATTAAGGACGACAAGCCGATCACGATCGCGATCATGCAAAACAACTTCGCGAACAAAGGTCCGGAAGACCTCTCTTTGAAAATACAGACCTACGAGGCGCTCATGCAGGCGGCTTTCAAAACGTCCCTCCCGCCTCCGCAACTGTCGATCTGGGGCGAGACCTCCGCCCCCGGCGACGCTTACAACGATTCGTACTCTCGCGGGGAGATGTTCAGGCTTGCCGAACTCTACCGAACGCCGCTATTTACCGGATCCAACGTAGTAGATCGGGAGACGCAGACGGATCGCAACTCCGCCCTGCTCTTCATTCCAGGCTCCAAAATTCCTCAACGCTACGATAAGCAGGCGATCGTCCCATTCGGCGAGTTCATTCCTTTTCGCAATCTCTTTCCGCCTGCGCTTCAGAAGCAGTTTCAGTTCTTCAATACCGATTTGATTCCGGGAACGGTTTCAAAAACCCTCGATTTCGGTTTGGCGGATGGAACTCAGGTTCGCCTCGGCGCAATGGTCTGCTACGAATCCGTTTACCCGCACTACGCTCGAAAGATGGCCAATCTCGGCGCAAACTTAATTGTCGCGCCAAGCAACGATCAGTGGTTTCAAACCCGCGCTGCGATGGAGCAACACTTATCTATCGTGGTCTTTCGAGCGATCGAGAACCGAAGAGACATCGCCCGGGCGACGACGAACGGAATCAGTTGCGCGATAGACGGGACAGGAAGGGTGACGAATCGCGCCCCTTTCGACACTCCCACTTTTCAGATCAGCGCGCTCCATCTCCGAAGCCTGACAACGATCTACTCTCGATTTGGGGACTGGTTCGTGGCTCTTTGTTCAGTTCTCGTATTGATAGCGCCATTCTCTCCTCGGTGGCGCGACAAAGTTCCTAAGAAGGGAAAGGCGAAAAGGGTCTAGTTCTAATTTTTTCAATGCGAAGAAACATGCATGTCGTTTCCGCCGATTGCGGGAACCAATCGCTTTTGGATTCACGTACTGAGAAATGGTTTATTCCGCGAGCGGTTCTGTCGCAAAAGCGCTGCTGGCTCTTGACAACGGGCGTCAAAGAGTCGCATACTTTGAGACAGGGCGATATTTCACTCGATTTTCATCATTTAACCTTATCCTCGCCCGATTTCAGGAGAATTTTATGAACAGAGGACCTAAACGTTTTACTCCGACTACTTTCATTCTCGTCGTCCTATTGATTGGCGCGGTAATGGGGATCAGCATTCTTGTGAACCCTAGACCCCCAATGCCGGAAGCGCCTCCTTCGCCGGAACAGATCGCCCTTCAGAAGAAGCAGAGCGAAACGACCGCGGCTACCGAAAAAGAGAACATGATGAAAAAGATGCGGGAAGAGAAGATAAGGATGTCGGAAGCGTCTAAATTTGCAAGCAAGATCGGCAGTTCTACGCCCATCGTCAAAAACCCTGACGCTATCGACGTGGACAACAAATTCTTCCGAGATCATGCGCCGGGCAGTGCGGGGCAAAAGCAGGAAGCGGTGAATCTTATTGAGCAGAAGAAGCAATTCAAAGCTTATCAAGAAGTGATTAAGACTCAGCGCACGGCTCCCGTCGAACCGACAAAATGACTTTTTGACAGACTCCCGTCTGCACGATCATCCCAACTTGCACGCAATTTGATTGCGTGCAAGTTTTTTTTGCGTTTTGCGTAAGAAAACGCTTGACAAAGCCGGGGGGATGTGTTAAAGTCAGCAGGCTTACTTCTTCAGAGAATCCATTGAGTAAAACTTTCAATACTATCCGTTCGTTGATTTATACTCAACAACCACGATAGGGAGGCAACTGTATGAAAAGAATGGCTTGCGCTCTGGCGCTCGCCGCCGGTACGAGTCTCGCCGGCTTGAACGCTCTGCCGTCATTGGCAGCTCCATCCCCCTTCGCCATGACAAGCGGATTACAGGTCAGTATCGCGCCGCCGAAGTCAGTTACCGACACATCCGTCATTCCGCTCGACTTGAAGTTCAAAGGCGGAGTCATCAAGTACGTCGAACTCTACATTGACGGCGCTCGCGCCGCGAAGAGAACTATCAACGAGAAAAAACCTCAAGGAACGCTCGCTTTCAGCATTGATCCGGGAGTACTCAGCGAAGGCGAACACGAGATTCTCGTCAAGGCCTTTGAGTTTGACGGAACCTGCGCCAGCGCCACCACGCACTTAAATGTGCTTGCAGGAGACATGAAA
>JAYVOT010000734.1:0-4698 GCA_043757795.1 Chthonomonadaceae bacterium
ATAGACTATTTAAGCCAGCGGTCAGCGACAAATGAGATTGAGTTCTGACATCAAACAAGTATCATTAAAAAAAAGTCTCATCAAGTCTGAACTCTTACGGCAAACGATTTATCAAAGAGGTTCTAACCAGCGTTTTAGAGGGCAAGACGCTCTACAGTAAAGCGTTCGAGTTATTGGGTACCAAAAACACCTCTACTTTTGAAGGCTTTGTCAAACACTTCCTTCAGGAGGGGTCGTAATAGCTTACATTATCGACTCCAACTCTTTTCTGGAAGCTAAGAATCGTTACTATTCATTTGAAGTCTGTCCCGCCTTTTGGGATTGGCTTCTTCTTGAGAATGCACGTGGAACTATACTTAGCATCGAGGCGGTGAAATCCGAACTCGAAGACCCAGATATTGCCCAATGGGCGAGAAGCAATTCGGGGTTTTTTCTCCCGAATGGATTGTCGCGATTGAGTGAGGTTAGCTCTTGGGTGAATTCTAATGCCCGATTCAAAACTGAATCAAAGAATCGCTTTCTCAGCAAAGCAGATCCGCTGATCGTCGCATTCGCGCTAGCAGGCGGGCACACTGTAGTGACGCATGAGAAAGCGGAACCAATTTCACAGAAAGTGAAAATTCCGGATGTTTGCCAGGCGCTCGGAGTTGAGTGCCGGGATACCTTTTATGTTTTGAGTCAATTGAAGGCAAGATTCGTATTGGAAACAAAACCATGAGTACAGATACGAGTGAAAAAGGACTTGAGAGCCTCATAATCGACTCCCTCACGATGGGGGCATTCCAGCTTTGCCGATACTGTATTCAAGGAGACCTATAAGACAGAATTTTCCACAATAGATTCAAACCCTCAATAAGTATTGTAGCTTGGAGGTCGAGTTACCCCTATGCGATTCTATTGGAATTTGTATTGAAACGCTTGCACCTTTCGAGATTTTTGTCGCTTGATCGAAGCGCTGCCGCTATTTGACCCTTCCTTAATTCCCAAATCAGAGGTATAATAAACTAGCACGGCGTTGAGAGCCGGGACAGACGCAGCAGCAGGCTGACGAACCGCGTCAGAGCTTGACGGCAGCAGCGCTAAGATAGACCGGTTGCGTGTGTTCTGCCAACCCGGCTCTGAGCGCCGTGCGATAGGCATAGGGATAAAGGTTGAAGCGAGAGGAATCAAAATCCTATTTTCGACTTCCCTTTATCCCTTTGCTTTCATTATAACGCAGACTTTTCTTCGCTTCCAACTTTTTTCCACTCAATTTCACATGGCTTACATCGCGCTCTACCGCAAATATCGTTCGCAGAGTTTCGGAGAACTGATGGGACAAGATCATGTCACCACGACCCTTCAAAACGCCATCCGATCCGGACGAATTTCCCAGGCCTATCTCTTTTACGGAGCGAGAGGCTGTGGAAAAACCTCCACAGCCAGACTACTGGCCCGCGCGCTCAATTGCGTCGCGACGGACTCCCCCGCTCCTGAACCATGCGGAGTTTGCCGTTTATGCGTCTCGATTCGAGACGGCAGCTGCATGGACGTTCTTGAGATGGATGCCGCTTCCGAAACCGGAATTGACGACGTTCGTGAAAAAATCATTGAGAACGTCCAATATGCCCCCACGGAAGCGCGATACAAAGTCTACATCATAGACGAGGTGCACGACCTCTCCGCAAAAGCCTTCGACGCCCTACTTAAAACTTTGGAAGAGCCTCCTCCCCACGTCATTTTTATCCTGGCGACCACCGAATATCACAAAGTTCCGATCACGATTCGATCCCGCTGTTCCAAATATCATTTCAAGCGCGGAACCTTGCTCGATCTTGCGAAAGCGGTAGAGAGGGTAGTTTTGTCGGAGGGTTTTTCCGCGGAACCGGAGGCGATACAGGCTATCGCGCGAAGCGCGGAAGGTTCCTGGCGCGACGCGCTCTCCCTATTGGAACAAGTTCTCGCCTATTCGGACGGAGTTGTCACTTCGGAAACGGTTCATCGGGCATTGGGAAGCGTCGGATCCGACATTCTATCGAAAGTAACGGAGACTCTCGCGCAAAACGACTGGAGTGCCGCCCTCGCCCTCGCAGGCGAGCTTCTTGAAAGCGGCAAAGACGTTCGACAGTTGCTGACCGCACTATCCGGACACCTGCGCGATCTCATGCTTATCTCAGCAGGCGCGAAACAGGCGGCGAAGGAGGAACTTGGCGAAGAGCGTTTTTTATCGCTCGTTCCGCAAGCGTCTCTTTTCAGTGCGCCGACTCTGTTGACGATGATGGGAATCATTTCAGCGGCGGAAAAAGAGATACGCTTCACGAACCAACATCGTTGGCTTTTGGAAAGCGTTCTGCTGAAGTTGATGCCCTCAAATCATAGGTTGAGCGAAAGCTCCGCTTCCGTTTCAAAACAGCAATCCGAGAGCCTACCCTCCGGTCAAAAACCCTATCAAGAAACCGGCGCTTCCACTCCGACCATAATTCCAAAACCGCAAGCTCATGCGCCTCCTCCTATCTACATTCAAGAAGCGGAGCAGGAGGCTTACCCTGCATTTCAAACCGATAAGACTCCGACTCGCTCCGAGTCGCTAGCATCGACACCACCCGGAGTTCCTTCCGCTTCAGGCTCAGAGTCGAATAGCGATTTCAAGTTTGCAGAGGGTCTGAATCTGGAGTCTCTTCGCCGAGCCTGGCCCCGTATCCTCGAACGGTTCAAAAGAGCGAGTCCTTCAGGAGCGCCCTTCCTTGAGAAAGCGAAGGTAGCGGGATTTGAAGGTAAGATCGTCGTCCTATCTTTTCAGGATTCCTTCTCGCGAGACAGAATTCAGAACAACGACAAAGGCAAGGCGAAAGTCGAACAGACGATCAACCAGACTTTGAGCGTCGAAGGCTACAAGATTCGATGCATCCTGGACGACGACAATCAGAATGGGGGGGGCGTCGCGCCTCAAACGTCGACTTCAACTGTCGCTCCGGTCGCCTCAGGCGCCGAAGCCTTGTTTGAAATGGAGGCGGACAAAGAACCGACGAAAGCAGGCTCCGGCTTCGGGGATATCAGCATTCCCGTTCAAGAGCCGGACTCTTCCTCAACCGGGCGCACTTCTATTGAAGTAAAACAGCCGACCGTCGTTTCTCAACCCCCAAAGCCAACCTCTGCGCCTTCGGAAAGCAGCTTTGTTGAAGAAGCGCTCGAACTGTTCGGCGGTTCCATCGTTCGATCAGAACCCCTGTGAGAATTTTCGGTACAGCCTCTTTTTCACTAAAAAATCTATGATCGACAATTTCTACGCTATCGACTATCAGACGCACTCCTTCCGATCTCATGACGGCAGGGCGTCGATTCTGGAGCAGTGCGAGAGAGCGGTCGAGATCGGTCTGGACGAGCTAGGTCTCTCCGAGCATAAAGATTTCGATCCCGACGACCCTATGTCCGAATATTTCGATTTCGACGCTTATATGACTGAAATTGAAGAAGCGAGACGTCAATTCGCAGGCAAATTAAAAATCTTGGCTGGCGTAGAAATCGACTATCAGATTTGGTTTGAGGACAAGATCGCAAACTATCTGGACTCCCGCAAATTCGATTTCGTGATCGGGAGCGTTCACTATGTAGATAAACTCATGTTGATGACGCCGCAGTACAATCAGCATCGCACCAGAGAATCCGCTTATTCCGACTATTTTCAGGCAGTCAGCGACTCCGTGCAATCCGGGATGTTCGACATTGTCGGGCATCTTGAGTACGCGAATCGTCGAGGAATTGAGGCCTGGGGGGAGTATCGTACCGTCGATTTCGAAGAAGAGTTGACACATCTCTTCAATTTGATGATTGAAAAGTCAATCCCGCTTGAGATCAACACTGCAGGGTTGCATCAGAATCTTGGCATTTCTTATCCCTGTTCAGATACGGTCGATCTGTATTCCCGACTAGGAGGGCGACTCCTCTCGATCGCGTCAGACGCTCACCACCCCGACCAACTCGCTCATGCCTACTCGACCGCCGCGAACCTAGCGATTCGAAATGGAATCACGCATGTCTGCACTTGGAAAAATCGTCAAATGACTCAAATTCCATTGCAATCTTGACTTATTGCGACGATATTGGGGTCATATCCTCGCCATTAAAACAGATCCGTCTTGCAAACTCTGAATGCAACACGCTAAGTCAACTTTTCCTCATTTCATAACGCTTGTTTCATGTCGATGATCCCTAAGAATTTCTACGGAATGAAGGAAAAAAGTCTTCAGCCAGCTCTCAAGAAAGACTGATGTTTGAAAAGTTTGAATTTGATTGGAAGGGTGAGAAGATTGAAAATTCGACGGATATTGGCATGGCGCGTTGAACTTCCATTGCGCGAAGGCTCCTATAAGTGGAGCGGAGGGAAGTCGATCGCCACTTTTGACAGCGCCATCGTCTGTGTCGAGACCGACAGCGGTCTCAGAGGATTTGGGGAGGTCTGCCCGCTCGGTCCTTTCTATCTTCCTGCATATGCGGAGGGGGTTCGTGCAGGGTTGCGCGAGTTGGGCCCGCACCTGATTGGCGAAGACCCCCTGCAGTTGATGAAGCTGAATCGGAGGATGGATGCGCTCTTGAAGGGGCATCCCTACGTCAAAAGCGGCATCGACATCGCTTGCTGGGATCTCCTGGGGCAGTCAGCCGGGATGCCTGTGTGTGAACTGTTGGGCGGGCGTTTCGGCGAAGATGTGACTCTTTATCGAG
>JAYVOT010000735.1:0-4695 GCA_043757795.1 Chthonomonadaceae bacterium
CTATCGAGCGCTGGAAATACTGAAGGACTCGGAGAGAATCGAGTCAGTTTCAATTTCTGCGGATCGTCGAGTTTATAGGGTTCCTCTGGAAAATTCAAACTTCAAAGCGCTTATCAAGTTGAAAGTTTTTCCGCAGGATGTTGTCAAAAACGGAATGATCGAAACGGAAGTCAATCGAATTCAAATCGGGCCAGCTGAAATTTTGACGTTCCCCGGCGAAGTTTTGCCGAATATCGGTCTCTATTTGCGAAATAAAATGTCCGGCAACCCTAAATTTCAGTTCGGGTTGACTGGAGACTTTCTAGGCTATATCCTTACGCCTGAAGACTTCGGTCTGAAGCTCTACGAGTATGAATCTTCCGTCTCAGTCGGATCGGAGATGGAGCCTCTGATGGCTGAAAACCTGCTCTCTCTCATGAAGAAAAAGCGCTGAGGTTTTCACCCGATCGGGTGCAACAACTCATTCTGTGAAAGTTCCTGTCCGCCTGCAGAGGGTCTCACGAGAGAGTCCGGGTTCAGAGGCGGTCTTGAGGAGCGAAGCAACCTCTCCCCTTTCTCCATCGCCTTCAATCTTGCCCGCAATTTGGGGAAAGTTTCAGCGGCAAGTCTGCGGAGCGTCGGGGTTGAAGTGTGAAAACCGAGTGAAATTTCTTCAAGCGTTCGCAAGGTTTCCCAACCGCCGAGAGATTCCATCAACTCCATCCCTTTCAGCCGCATCGCTTCATCCAACATCGGGGTGGGCGCTCTGTTTTCCAGAGTAAAAATATGCAAGACGCTCGCCCTCTCTTCGCCGTTCCAAGACTGCAGAGTCTCAGCAGTCGCGCCCGGCAGATTCCGATTGATGAAGCGCGTCAAAGGCAAGTAGAGCGCCTCTCCGTGTCTGCCCATCGAGCGCAAGACGACCGGCAATAGGCGCGCATCTTCTGAACGATCCAAAAGAGAAGCAAGGATTTTCAATCGGACATCCGTTCTTTTTACATGGATGTAGGCGAAGATCAGCCCGGCGGGAATGAATGCGAAGAGAGCGCCGCCGCTCCAACCAAACAGTTTCACCGCCAATTCATTGATGAGGAAAGCGAGGAGCAAGGGGACTATCGCGCACCAGAAGTTAGTCCATAAGACGCTTTGCAGAAGGTTCGGATAACTTGCAAGAAGGCGTTCAAGCAAGACTCGTTTTCTCTGAATCGAAAGCGCGTCGTAAGCGTTCAATCCGGCTGTTCGTTGTTTATGAAAAAGCGAACTCAGCTGACGAAGCAGAAGCGAATCCTTCACTTTCCGTTCAAACAATGTCCTGGTTTGATTTTCTTTCGTCATTTCTCCGCCTCAAACTCCTGTTCAAAGGGAATCGTTTCGACCTTGATTCAGAATGATCGTCTCGTCTGAACTGTTCTCGCTACCGTATCGCTTCTCCTCTTTTTCCCAAATTCGCGCTTCAGCCGGGTTCGCCGAAGTATTCTCGGTGGGGCGAAGCAACGTTTTCGAGTCGTGCAAATCCGCTCCCCCGATCACGGGGCGCAGAAGCGTGTCGGAAGTCTCCGGACTTGAGGAGGCTCGCAGAAGCGTCCGTTCGTTTTCAAGGCGGTTTACGCGTTCAATCAAAATAGGCAACGCCTCCATCGCTCTCTCTTGGAGAGCGGCAGTTGCGTTCGATTTTCCTTCTGCAAGCTCTTGAATGACTTTGAGCGAACGTTTTTTGCCGACGATTTCGAGAAGTCGAATGACTTCCAGACGAGTCGACTCGCCGAAAGCAGCCTCTTGTCGGTAGTCCCTTACAGTGAGAGCGTGAATTAGCGTGGCTTTCTCCCCAAGGGACCAATTTGCAAGATCGCTCTCTTGAATGCTGGGAAGCATCTCTTCAATTTTGAGCGCAAGCGCCTTAAAAAGCGGTTTTTGCGACTCAATGTGGAGGTCATGACTGAAAATGTTTTTCAAAAAAAGAGGAACCAACCCTTTGTCTTCCGCCTTATTCAAAATGCGGAAAAGACTCTTGCGATAGTTGGCGTCCCTCATAAAACGCAAAATCGCCGGACTTAGAGAGAGCGCAAACTGAGTCGTTGCAAAAGGAAAGACCAACCATAGCATCCACGTAGGATAATCGAGTTTGGACGCGATGAAGCTGAATATTCCCAATCCGGCAACCAAGATTAAAGGGGAAAAGCAAAAACAGGAGAGCGGAATTCCCGAAAAAATTGACCTGTCTAAAAGGAATGAGACAGCGAAACGTTTCCACTCGACCGGCGCCTCGTCGAAAGATTGAATCGCCGCCTCTCTACGGTCAGTAAAGTGGCTCCCAAGTTGTCGAACTTCAGCGGAGTTTGCACTCGCACGCGTCCTCCCCATCGACATTTTCTTTCGCAGGTTGAGAAATATCTCCTTGAGGCGCGTTTCGGCGAATAGTTTTTTCAATAGCTTCTTTTCGAACAAAATTTTCCCATCAGCCTGATTAATCCGAACGACCGCTTCAACTTTTCGTAACGCAAACTCTAAAACAGGGATGCGCCAATGTCCTCCGACTCGCAAATGATTGTACAACAACTCCACCAAGAATTCAACCTCCATTTCGATTTGACTTATGAGCGCGCTACGCCAATCAAAATTCCTTATAGGCGACTGCATCAGGTACACTGTGAACATGGTGAATGAGAACGCTAGGAAGCGAGCGCTTGCTTTGGGGGCGATGAGTCTGTCGGCGATTCTTTTCGCGCTGATGGCGGCAGCGACAAAATTGGCGACAAATCCGATGATGGGCGGAAAAGCGATTCCAAGCGGCGAAGTCGCGGCTCTCCGGTATCTCTTCGGAGCGCTCTTTCTGTTAGCTCTTGCAAAAGCGAGGGGCGACAATCCGCTGGGAATCAACCGGAAGCGCCTCCTCTTGCGCGGAGTCTCCGGAGGGTTTGCCAGTTTGTTGTTTTTTGTCGGGATTCAGAGGGCGACTCTCACCAACGCAACTTTGTTGAACAGTACCGCAGTCGTCTGGGCTCCGCTTATAGCTGTTTTCGCTTTAGGCGAAAGCCTCGACGCACTCAGCGGAGGGTCTGTCCTGCTGGCGCTTTTGGGGGCGTATCTGGTCATCAATCCGCACATGAATCACATCCTTCCCGGTGAAGTCATTGCGCTCTTAAGCGGAGTCCTAGCAGGGTCGGCGATCGTGCAAATCAGGAGTCTGAGGCAGAGCGAGAAATCGCTCTCCATCTTTTTCTACTTCAATCTGATAGGTTTGCCGCTTGCGATGGGTTTGATGTACGCGACGCGTACTGTGATCGTACTCCCGAATTTCGCACAGACCTGGACACTTTTGCTCGTCGGCGTCGCAAGCATCGGGGCGCAGATGCTGATGACATATGGATACAAAGAGTTGACAACGGCGCAGGGCAGCCTCATCGTTCAGACGAGCGTGCTTTTTGCCGCGCTCATCTCATTTCTTCTTTTCCACGAGAGCTTCACTTGGCGCACGTTGCTTGGAGGCGTTCTCATCCTCACGAGCGCCGCGATACTGGCGGTTCGCCCAAGTGCAAAGAAAAAAGTCGCTACGCTCTGAGAAGACTGATCGCATTTGTCCAAATTGGACAATGAAATGACAAAAACCCTCACAACCTGTATGGTAGAGAGGATCGTGTTGGCGACAGTCAAAAGTAAATCGACAGTTTATTCCGATTTTGCAGATGCATCGAATTGCTGAAGTTCTTCATCGGGCAACTCCAAGACCCTGACTACGCTGCCTGTTTTTCCAACTACCCGGTACAATCGACGTCCTCCAATGCCAATGTTGCCGCGGTCTTCTACGATTTTTCCTCTTACTGAGGTTAAAATATAATTAAACAGCACTGTATCGCCTACTTTGAATTTCGGTTTGCCGGTTAAGTCATGTCGACCGGAAAATGTTTTTGAAAGCGTCATTTCAATACTCTCCTTACTAGGGCGGACTGCCTATCAACAGAGCGATTTGCGAAGACATTACCGAGTCAAAATCCAGAGCAAGTGCATCACACGTTTTGCGCCAAATCCGCACTGTACTTAGTTTCAAGTAAGGCGTAGATTTGTAGTTAGCTCCATTGACATAAATAGTCTTAAAATTCTGATGCCCAATTGCATTCCGCCAGGCATTCAGCTCAACGAGTTTTTTACTTCTTTCAAAATTTTTGGAGTCATATGTTTTGATTTTAGCCCAAAAATCGAAAACAAACCGATTAAAATCTTCCCCGATGTTTCCTGGATTCGGGTTTCCCGCATCCAATTTCCTCTTAGAGAGGAATTCATCCCTCAACACGTTCCTCAGGGCGCCTGGAGCGACACCGGGAATTTCTATCTTTGATATTAAATGCTCGACGCATTCACTATGCAAATCTCGGCAGTATCCCTGAAATTGAGATGAAAGCAACATGACGTAGGCATGGTTGAGTTGCAAAGTCGCATACCTACGCCCCCGCCCTATACCGGCAACGCTTTGAAGCGCCTTTTCCACCTCATTAAGTTCATCAGCTCTTACAGTTTTCCACGTCCGAAGAGAATATGAAGCCAATTTAGCGAAAATCTCACTCCCTGTTGCGTCCATCATGCGGTAAAAGCCGCACCATCTTGCGAAATACCGATCACCAATGTTTCTTTATCAACGAAATTATTATACCATTAACAGCTGGAGCGTAAATAGTTTTCTCAAAGTATGGTCTCAAAGCGTAATAATGCATATCCATCTTA
>JAYVOT010000736.1:0-4685 GCA_043757795.1 Chthonomonadaceae bacterium
CTTCTCTCCCTTTTCGATTGCGTCGTCCCAACAGGTTCGAGCGGCGGCGAGCAGGTCTTTCGGCACGAGGGTCGCGTCGATGTCTTCCACTGCTGCGCGGTGCATGCGCATGACTTCGAGGAAAGGCTCCCGGTTTTTCTCGTAGCCGGGGAAAGCCCATCCGTGATCTCGGGAGATGATGGCGGACTGATGATAGCCCTCGCCCGTCATCACCGCGGTAATCGCTCCGGCAAATGCGCGCCCGCCGTCGCTGTCATAGGGGCGACCGTTCGCCATCAGCAACGCGCCGAGGTTCGCGTATCCCAATCCAAGCGGGCGATAATCGTGGGAGTTCTCACCAATTCGCGGGGTGGGGTAGGAGGCGTTGTCGATGATGATCTCTTGCGCCGTGATGAGAACCCGGCAGGTGTGCTTGAAGGCTTCCACGTCGAAAGAGAGGTCGTCGCGGCGCATCTTCATCAGGTTGATCGAAGCGAGGTTGCAGGCGGAGTCGTTCAGGAACATGTATTCCGAGCAGTTGTGAACGACGATCCCGTTCGCCGCGAAGTGATTCGTGACAGGTTCGGTCAAGTCGTAGACGGCCTCTGTTCCGACCGGTTCGATCAATTCGATTTCGTCCGTCATCAGATCGCGATAGGCGCTGAATGCGGCGTTCATCCCCGCAAGAGCCTCCGCCTTCGGGCTGAGCGGATCGAACCCGATTTCTCGCTCGAAAATGAACCTCGAAGAGCGACTGATTCGAAGCGAATGCACCTCTTTGACAGGATAGAGGCGGGGATTTCCCTTACTATCCGGAAGAAGCGACTCAGTGACTCCCCCGCGTCGCTCGGTGTAGAGTTTGGCTTTGATGCCGAAATTGAGCAGGAGCAGTTGAGCTTGCTTCAGCATCTCCAACGAGGTGGAGTCGAGTGCGATATACTGACTCTTATCGCCGTAGTTCGCCACTGTGCCATCTGCAGTGAAAAGTCCGCGAAGGACGAAGGCGAGCGATGCCCGATCTAAATCGAAGATGCTGGGAGTGAAACGCTTGCCGTCGCTTTTTTCATCGAGAACGGCGTACTCTTTGAAGAGGGCGACCACCGGCTGAGAGCTGAAGCTAAGTCGGGAGGTCGCATCATTGAAACCGCTGTACTTGACATGAACTTCATCGCCGCGCCCAACCATTGAGGGAACGCGAAGTTCCTGTTTCTTGACATTGACCTCGCCCGCGATTTTGTTGAGTATTCCGACCTCGTCCGCCGACATCGTGAGGGTGATGATCTCTTGAAGGTTGCCGGTTGAAATTGAGCGAGTGAGGCAGCCGTCGCCGAGCGCGACTCCAATCGCCAGAGCGAGCGAGTCGCTGAGGGTTGTGCGTCCGAAGCCTGCGCCTTGAAGCATGAGCTTCTCGCCGATTTTCAGGTCTTCGACAGCGACATCTCCACGCTCGGCGGTCAGGACTTGATGGTTGCCGGTGATTTGTACCTCGAAGCCTGCTCGGGTTCGAAGCCGGTAGATGTTCTTGACTCCGGTCGGGAAAATCTTTGTGACGAAGTGGGGTTGCCCGTCTGCGCCGATAATGGAAGCGGATTTACCGACAAGCGAATCGATTCTTTGCCAACCTTCAGCAGTCGCAACCAATGTTTCTCCCGTCACGCACGGGTTAGAACCGTAAATCGGCGCAGTGTTTTTGCAGGTGTGCCACTTGTTGATCGTAGTGTTGTACTGCATTCCGGGATCGCCGCAGACCCAGGCAGCTTGCCCGATGGCTTTCATCATGTCCGACGCTTTGAAAGTCGCCGCAATTCCGCCGCCCTTCACCCACTTCGTCGACCAGTCTCCGCCTTTTTCGTAGGTCTCCATGAACTCGTCCGAGACGCGGATCGAGTGATTGGCGTTCTGGAAATTGACGCTGTCGTACGCTCCGCCGGACACATTGAACGCTCCGGAATAGCCAGCGTCTATGAGCGCCCAGGCTTTTTTCTCCTCTTTCTCTTTTGCCGAAATGAAGTCCATTACGTCCGGATGATCCACATCCAGCATCACCATTTTAGCGGCTCTGCGAGTTTTTCCTCCAGACTTGATCGCTCCTGCAAACTGATCGAACCCGCGCATGAAGGAGAGGGGACCCGAAGCGGTTCCGCCGCCGTTCAGCTTTTCGTGCGAGCCGCGTATCGGGGAGAGGTTCGTTCCGGTTCCGCTTCCGAATTTGAAGAGCATTCCCTCGGTTTTTGCGAGTCCGAGGATCGACTCCATGCAGTCCTCGACGCTGTTGATGAAACAGGCGGAACACTGCGGGCGAGGTTGATCCGGCAGTCCCACATTGAACCAGACCGGGGAGTTGAAGGCGGCTTTCTGATGCAGTAGGATGTGAGTCAGTTCGTCCTGAAAGGTTTGGGCGTCGGCTTCGGTGGCGAAGTAGTCCATCTTGCGCCCCCAGTCCGCCATCGTGTCCGCCACTCGCCCGATGAGTTGCCGAACGCTCGCCTCGCGCTCCGGAGTTCCTACGTGCCCCCGAAAATATTTGGAGACGACGACGTTCGTCGCGAGTTGCGTCCAGGTCGAAGGGATTTCACAGCCCCGTTGCTCGAATACTTTTTCGCCGCGTTCGTTGGAAATGACCGCATCCCGAAACTCCCACTTCACTGTAGAGTAGACGTTCTCGCCGGGTTTCGTAAAGCGTCGCTCCATCGTCAGTCCGGGCGCTCCCGCGCCCCTTGCTCCGAGGGTGGGTTCAGCGGTTTTCGCTTTGCCGTTTCCGTTGCCATTCCCATTTTCGTTGGTTTTGGCGTTTCCGTTCGCGTTCAAGCTATGTCCGTTGTGCATGATAACGGCAGTGGCGGTTTCCGCTTCGGAAATGGCGGAAATCAGGTTCGTCTGGTGGTCGTGAGTCTCTTCTTTCAATGCAGTTGCTCCTGTAGTTTGTTTGAAAACTGTATAAGTGCGAATATTGAAGGCCTGTAAATTGTCTGAACCATGATTTTCATGATGAAATGATTAGCATGATTCTAAGGCGTAAGCTATTCTACTTAATTTGAATTGTAGGCGGCGCAAAATGTTTGTAAGTTTTACGCAATTGAGTCTTGCTGCGTCTAATTGATTCTTATTGATACTTTGCCCTTGAAAAAAATAGTTCAGACAAATTTTTGTCATGAACTCCACAAATCGGTTCAATTCCACTCTATGCGCTCTATGTTGATCCACCGGCAGATATGCACTCAAAACACCGACCCAATGGAATTTGTTAGTCAAACTCTGAAATAATCCATCTTCCTATCCCGCCAGAGTGATAGTTCAACCTGATAGGAAGGAGTCAGATTCGAGAGAAAAATTTGACAATGGCAGGGAACGGGTGAAAATGCGAGCGGAGTTGTCATACATATCCGATATTGATCAGAACCGCTCGCCGAAAACAATGTGTCGCGCAATTCAATACTTCAGAAATTGGGTTAAAACACCCTGTAATGATTTCATAGATTTAGGCAACATCAATGGAAAATATCTCCCTGAGTTTACGCCGTGTAATCTGCGTTCGCCGCTAGCCATGAACGATGTGTTGATTCCACGAAAGAATCCGAGAAATTGCGCGAAAGAGGTTGGGCTAGCACTTGGTGAGCACGAACCAATTTGCAATATATTGCAATATTTATATTTCATACTCTGAGTCAATTTCTTTTGCTATTGTCTTCATCTCATCAAGTTCAATTTTTAGTGCTTTGTAACTTCTTAAAGCTGTCTTGTCGTCCTCATGCGTCTGTTGATGTTCAGATTTGAGATTGAAGTAGTCTTTTAGCAATGAGATATTAATTGTAGAGTGTGAATTAATGTCATCTAATTTTTGATACTTTGTCTCACTCCGCAAACGGACTGCCTCGCGAAAATTTGCTACAATTTTCTCAATCTCTTCTAAATTCACAAGAGCAGTGCCTATTGGATAATCCGAATTAACTATTCCACGAAAAACGCACTCAAACCGGTGCGCCACTTGGTCAAATACTTGAGTCAATTTCAACATGCTAAATTTCCTTTTGTGCGACTAATCATCAATTTTCAATTTTTCTAGTAGTGATGCGAGTATCGAACTGACACATTCTTCTTGATCGGACATCAAAGCAATTAAATCTATTTCCTTAAGCTCGGAGGGAATGTTACCTTCAAAACTGGTCCTAGACGTGAACCCATTGTGGTTCAGGGTTATCTGTGAAATGGAGTGATAAGATTTGGGTACACTTCCCAAGCCACGCTGAGTCGGATGCCCAACAATGTCGTAACGAATTTTTCGAATTTCTTTCAAACGTGGATAGTCCGCTAATATCGTCACAGTTAACCCTAAAGATTGACATAAATGTTCAACTGCGTGTTGTTGAACAAAAATTGCTTGCAGCAAACCATAAACTGCTAAGTATTTCAAAGGAATATCCTCACCAAATTCATTTGAACTATAAGCAGAAATCGCCATCTCTGTGTCACTTACTACTTCTAGTGCACAGCACATTTGTTCAAAATATTTGCCATTGAATAGAGTGTCTTGATTGTCCGACTCGAATATTTTGTCACGCACCAAACCCAAAATTTCACTAACTTTAATTTTCACGTCCGTACTCATTTAGAAACTCCTTTAGGAGGTGATTGCAAAAGTCAAAAGAGCCATTCGGCAGATTATTTACAAGTTTTAATAGTTATCAATAAATAGCTTTATTCAAAAT
>JAYVOT010000737.1:0-17768 GCA_043757795.1 Chthonomonadaceae bacterium
TCGCAGGTCTCGTTGCGACGCTCGGCATCGGCGCGATTACCGGCGCGATCAGCGGGCTATCGATCACGCGCGCCTACCTGCCTCCCTTCATTGCGACTCTTGGAATGATGAGCGTCGTTCGCGGGCTTGTGTACATCTTTTCAAAAGGAGCCGGAATAAACGAGGGAATCCCCGCCGCTTATCTCGTCACCGGGCAGAATCTGCTCTCGATTCCCTCCAAAACAGGTCCAACGATTAACCTCACCTGGGCGGTTTTGCTGATGGTTGTCGTCTTCGTCATCGGACACCTCTTTCTCGCAAAGACGAAGACGGGAAGGGCGATCTATGCCATCGGGGGGAACGAACAGGCGGCAAGGCTTTCCGGCTTGAACGTGGATCGCATCAAACTTGGGGTCTATCTTGCAGGAGGAGTTCTGGCGGCTCTAGGCGGTCTCATCGAAACGGCGAGCGTCGGAAGCGCCACTCCGCAAGCCGGCTCCGATCTGGAATTAGACGCTATCGCCGCCGTCGTTATCGGCGGAACGAGCCTGACTGGAGGACGCGGGAATCTTGCCGGAACTTTCGCAGGCGTTTTGCTCATGCGCGTTATTCGCAACGGACTCAATTTGACGAATGTCGATTCAAATTGGCAACGCGTCGCCATCGGAGGCATCATTATGGTCGCAGTCGGCTTCGACGAGATTCAAAAGCGTCGTGCCGCCGCCAAATAGAACCCAACTTCGCGGTCTGAAAAGGTTGATCGTCGCCTGAACCACTGTGCGACATCGCGCTGTAAAATGCCCGCTGAAAGCTGATCCCAACTATTTCGATTGTTTCAAATCCCAGTTTTTGTGAATGATAAACATGAATCAATTCGCCCTGCTAAAATATAATTTCCGAGTGATGATGCTGCACAATCGATGGCTCATCGTGTTCCCCTTGATCGTCAGCCAGCTCACCGTATTCTGGTTGCTTATAACAAAAAGGTTCTCCATCGACCTTCCCGCGCAGAGCATCGAGATGATAACTCCGATTCTAGGCGCTTTTCTGGGCGCGCACCTGCTCTCAGCGGAATATGGTTCTCGCGTCGGAGCGCTTCTGGCGTCGCGCCCCGTCAATATCGGCAATATCGTGATTCTGCGCGTTCTCGTAATGCTCAGTCTCGTATTGGGGCTTGCCGGACTCTCATTGCTCGCTTTCTATCTGGGAATGGAGCCTTTTAATGTCGCGCCTTTCATACTCGCCTGCATCCCCTCCACGCTCTTCCTCACTTTGTTGGCGCTGACTTTTGCGACTCTCTTTCGTCATGCTCTTGCCGGTTTCGGCGTCGCAGCCCTTTATTGGGCGTTCGACCTCGTTCCGGGCGCGCCTCTGAATCCCTATCTCTCTCTCAAATCCCTCGCCTCATTCTACAGCGTGCTGGCGATTCCCGATAGGCAAGCGTTCGTGCAAAACTGGTGGATCGCAAAAATAGTTCTTTTGGCAGGGGCGATTCTACTCTACTTTTTTCACAGCAAAATCGTCTTCTCGCTCGGCACGCCGCTCTCGCATCGATTGCGCCGACGAGCCGCTTTCTGCGCTACCGCGCTTCCGTTGCTCTACCTCTTTTCCGGAGCGGCTGTCAAAATGAGCTTCGGCTATGCCAACCGGGGGAAACTGGCGCCGAACGATCTCGCCTGGTTTCGCTATCAGTTCTCCTCCTACGGTCCGATTCCGATGGCGTCTCTTTTCGGTTCCGAATTCACCGCCTATCTTGGGCAGGGCGCGAACCTGTGGCGATTATCGGAGGGGGAAGACACGGATTTAATGGGAGACAACGCGAAACATATCAACGATTTGCATGGCATTTTGCGCCGACACCCCAATAGCCCGTGGGCGCCGAGCGCGGCGGAAGCGATCGCTCGATTGGAGGGGCATCTCCAGAAAACGCCGGATGAGGCGATCGCATTGTACCGCTCTATAGCGGAGCATGACCCGAAAAGCCCCTACCTCAATTACGCTTTCAGGCAGATCGCTCTGACGCTTGCGGACGCCGGGCGAGCCGATGAGGCGCACGCAGCCTATGCCGAACTTCTGCAAAAAGTCCCTGATACGGAGTTTGCGTCGGAGGCTCTCAAGTTTCAAATCGAGTGGAACAGGAGTAAGGGAATGTTGCCGGAGGCGGAGCGTCTTGCGAAGCAGTGGACTGTTGCAGCGCCGCTGCAGGATAGATTTCAAGCGTGGTTCAAGTTGGCGGAGGTTCAAAAGCAGGCGGGAGACCTGACCGGCGCAAAACAGTCGGCAAAGCAAACTTCGATCACGCTGAACGAATATCGGCAGGCGCTCGAATCTAAAACGATCTCGTTGCTTCCTAATCAGGTGAACCTGCGCGCCGCGGACGCAAAGAAAGCGGAAGCTCTCATCCGAGAGTTGAAATGATAGGAATCGCCTGTCGGCTGAAGCTCGAGAACGACTTCGAAACTCCTCTACGGGTTGGCATCCAGACCGCCTCCCGCGCCGCCTTTCGCCCCTCCTGAAGCGTTCTGTTTTTCATAAAAAGCCGTCAACGCCTGCAAAATAACGGGTCCCGAAGACGCCGCCGCAACGCCGAACAGTAGGACATGCGCGAACAGGGCGACGAGACTCCAGATGACGCAAAGCCTCCCGACCTCTTGCCTCTGCCGGTTTTGGATCATCATAAACGCCCACCCCACCGGAAGCCCGATAAATGGGAGCGTGAGGGCGAGCCAGATTGCGGCGCGTTTCGTCAATTTCGCATCGCCGTCCATCGGAACGCCGTAGGCGGCTTGCGGGGCGGAGTATTGCGGCGGAACGTGTTCGA
Source organism: Chthonomonadaceae bacterium (assembly GCA_043757795.1). Classification (GTDB taxonomy): domain Bacteria; phylum Armatimonadota; class Chthonomonadetes; order Chthonomonadales; family Chthonomonadaceae; genus JAYVOT01. The sequence goes on from JAYVOT010000737.1 coordinate 2,801, forward strand.
GATTCGCAGGAAGGCGTTGGGCGTTTGCAATATACGTCGGCGCCTGATTTGGAAACTGCGGATTCGGGGCGGGGTATTGCGATGCAACCGGGTACTGCGGCGCAACGATGGGATTCATCGCTTGCGTCGGCAGGACGGGCGCTCCCATCTGAAGCGCAGGCGATCCTGACCCGAGGGTCGAGTTGCACTTCCAGCAGACAGTCACCGTATCGAAATTGTTCGCCCCGCATTTGGGGCAGGCGATTCGCCCGTCAGCGTTTGCCATTATTTTTCTCCCGAACATGCCCTTTCAGGCTTACTCGCTCTTCCAATCGATATCTTGCATTGATCGATTGAGATTTCGATTAACTTGCAACTTTGCGATTGCAGTACTATTTCTTTCACAAATCCTAGTCCGCTTCGTTCTTCTTCTCAGTCATGCTCATGGTCTATTCAAAGCATGGGAGCTGAGCATTGATTACGAACTTGCCAATTGTTGTGATTAACTGAAGAGCTAGTCGTACGGTTTCTCTTTCAGGCGACGTCGTATCAGCCCAGTGTTTTACAAGCTCGTGAGTTGTAATTCTTTGCATGTGAGGCGTTTCTCGTTCGAAATAATTCAACACCCTTCTCTCGTCAGTTCCGATTGCCCAGTTCTTGCTGACAGCGATCGCTCCGGTATAAGCCTCGCCGTCAGCCCCAAGTGCATTTGCGTAATTTGCGACTCTATTCGTGTCTTGTTCAGGTGGCAGATCGATATCGACTACTATCAGCGCCCCTTTATCGATAAACGGCTGGAGATCGAATGACCGAATTTCGTTATCTGAAACGTAAGCCGCAACCGCGACTTGAGGTGGAAGGGATCGCAAAATCGCTTCCATTTGCCCGGAAGCATTGAGATTGATCAAAATGCAAGCGTCCAGCATAAGTCCGTCGTGTTTGAATTCTATAGTAGGATGCACACGACCTCCTAAGCAAACGAGAGAGCTAGCATATCGCTCGATATTTGATCCATTTCGACAGGCTCCTCGGATTGACGCAATGTTTCAGCGATCCTCCTTGCTTCCAGTCGATCGACGCCCAGGAAGCGCATAAATTCCGATTCCCCAATTTTTTCTTTTTGGTAGGCTTCCAGAGCCAAATAAAGATAACGCGATGGCAATCCGCTCTCGCTGGAAATAGGATCTACCAAACCTAGTTGTCGCTTTGCCTGCTGAACTTTGAAGCCCTGACGCTCGATGTCATCCGCAAGGCCAGTAAGCACCAGTTTCATGCCTTCCAAACGAAGGACAAGCGCTTTGAAGGAAACCTGGTAGTAGTGCGCCAGACTGGAAAGGTCTCCCAGTGTCACTTGCTCTTTGCTTCTGAGAAGATCGTTGTATCGACGCGCCAGTCCGCTTGTCGGCAAGAGGAAGTACATCTGGAAGCTGCTCGCAAATTTCTCGCTTTCCGGAATGCGTCGATAAGGCATTTCCGGGGAGAAAACGGCTTCATGGCGGCTAGTTAGAAAATGCGCATAATCGTGTGCGATCGACATGCGACGACGTTCCAGCGGATGTTTGCGATTGATCGCAATACACCCCCCTAACTGATCGTCGAAATAGTAAATCCCAGAAAACTTGGAAGGCATGTCGAGGAAAAACAGGCGCAAACCGATGTCTTGTTCCATCATATTTTGAAGATTAAGGATCGGTCCATCACCTAAATTCAGCCGATTACGCTCTTCCATAGCGACGTTTTCAGCTGCTTGCTCGATAGAAAAACCCTTCATGGAGTATTCAGCCGGGTACTTCCTATTCATAGGCGAACGGGCGATATCCTCCAACTCCAGATATTTTCTGCAAAGGTCTTCAAACTCGTTCAATCCAGGTTGTATGTCGATTCTATCCTGTTCGGAAAGAATTGTCGGGCCACGAAACTGAACGCTATTGAAGGGCTGAACAATAGGACGAGGAACGACGAAATCCGTGATTGGACTGCCGTACGCCCGCGCCAATTTCAGCAATTCGGTCGATTTGATCCGTCTTTCGCCTTTCTCAATCGCGACGAGAGTGGTTCTAGCGACATCAATCGCTTTCGCCGCATCGTCCTGGGTCAGTCCCTTGCGCTTCCTGCTTCGTTGCAGCGCCGCGCCTAGCTGTCGCGGGTCTATACTGTCAAGGATATTTGCTTCCATTTGCATTCTCCTTTTTCTTCATGCTGCCCGGGCGGAGTTCTCGTCGGGCTATTAACCGCCGCTATTATTTGGCTCCGAACCGATGTGTACTACACCCCTAAAACTAGACACGATTTAAGTGTTTGTCAACAAACACTCGTTGTCTCAAACGATGACTGGATATACCTGATTTTGATTTATCGTTTCAAACACGACTGGCGTTTTATAACCCAATGATGGATAAATGAATGGATCCGCTTGGTGTTGTAAAAGTCATCGAGAAATTTGCCAATCCTGTTTTGCACGTTGGAGTAGTCCTCATGATCGCTGAGATGAACCTCTTCGTCTTTGAGTGTGCGAGTGACACACGCTCAGGGGAAACTTTCCCTTCTAGAAACATTAGCTCAGCTTTGTGATAACTACGATTTAAAGTTGGATTGATGTTGTCTCCATCAGGCATTTTCTTCCTCCAGCAATACTGCATTGGACTCAGTATGACATAAATTTCTGACATTGTCAACAATTTTTGCAATTTTTAGACAAAATTGTCAGATTGTCAGCATTTTGTGTTGGATTCAACTTGGAAGCACGACATAATCCTAATGCCCCCTTCTCCCGCAACGCGGGAGAAAAGGGTTGGCAGATGAGCGCTTTCCCGCGCTAGGGGAGAAGTGAGCTTTAACGCTTTACTTCCTCCGATAGACCTTCACACCGCTGCCTTTCAAATCCTCCCACGCCAGATCCCACTTGTCGCCGTACTCCTGCAAGTAAGGCGTCAGGTACTTCGCAGTTTTCGACCAATACCAAGTGTCGTAGAGGAGATAGCGCACTTTGTTCGGCAGGACATAAGCTTTCTCGTGCGCCCGGGCGCTGAGGGTCGGTTCGATCTGAGTGGCGGGATGCCCGCTGTAGAGGTATAGCAGATACGCGGGTCTTCCCATCACGACAGTCTCAGGCTCCTGAGTTTTCAGCCAGGCGCAAGCCGCATAAAACCCCGCCTCGTCCTTCGTCCGACCCAGTGCGTATCCTGCCAGAGTCGGTTTGCGCTCCGCTCGCACGATCACGGAGTAGACGCGCACGTAGTATCCCAGGATCAACAGGCAACCCGAAACTTGCGTCGCGAGGGCAATTCGTCCCATTGTCTGCGCCCTGCCTCGACTGCCCGCGCCCTGCCCAGCGTTCTGAATCCAGAGTGAAAACCGCTCTATCCCAAGCCCCAGAAACATAAAAATCAGGGGCAAGACAGGAACAAGAAAGCGCGCGTTGATCCAGGGCCACATCGCGACGAAGAGCCAGTAGAGAGCGCAGAAACCGACCGAAAGCCAGAGCTTGCGTCTCATCGCTTCCCAGTATCCCAGGAAGACGAGGAGCGTGAAAGGAATGGCGACCACGTAGAAAAACGACAACGCGGGAGTTTTCGGAGGAGCCATGATATAGAGGGCGGCTCGGGAAATATTGCCGATATAGGGCGGGAAACCGCGCTTCGCCCGACTCAAAAGTCCCATGACATTCAGTTGAATTCTGCCGGAATCCAGTTTCTCCGGGTCTCTCAATGTGAACTGTTTGAAATAGGTGTCCTGAACGCGGGGGAAATCCTCTTTCGTGATTTTCGAGTTGCGAACTTGCCAGCTTCCGACCACGAGCATCGCGACAAGCCCCGCCGCCGCTCCCCATTTCCAGCCGTATCGCCTCCAAAACCATGCGATGAAACTGATGAGCAGGATCACTCCCGCCGCCCGAACATAGTAGGAGAGCGCGGCGCAGACAAGCCCTAAAATTCGCTTCCAAATCGGCGTTTGAGGTTGATTCGTGTCGGTGCGACCCCGGTTGGCGAGTTCAAAATCCTTAGCCTCCCAGGTTTCTTCCCCGGCAACTCTCTGTGCGGGCGGTTGCTCCGGACTCCAGCTTTGTTCCACGAGCGTCACAGCGGACAGAATGAGGAAGAGGATCGGCATCTCCGACATCACTTCGTTGGCATATGCGGAGAGAGTCGGGCAGAGGGCGTAGAGGCAGAGTGCGGCGCGTCGAATTCCCGCCGACAGGCCGATTTTTCGCAAGAGGTTCGCGAAGAGGGGGAGCGTTCCAAGCAGAAAGAGAAGTTGCGTGAATTTGACTTGAAGGACGACTCCGCCGGGATCGGCTCCGGTGACTTTCAGCCAGAAGGCGATGATCGCCGGAAACCCGGGCACATAGAGCGTGTCCCGCCAGCGATGCACGTCGTTTATGAGGCGCAACTCTCCGGTTTTTGCGAGCGAATCGCCCAGAACCATGTATCTGCCGGAGTCGTCCGCGGGGTTGAGGTAGGGGTGAAGTTGCAACGCCCACAGGACGACGACGCACAGGGCGAGCGCGATGAGAAGCGCGCTATCGACGGAAAATCGACGCTTTTCTAAAGTTGGCGCTGTGATCGGCGTCTGCTCTCTTGCTTCGGGTTCCGTCACGTTAGCCTCCTTTCAATCAGCGGTCGCACAGGTTTGCAGGTTCGAGAAAATTGCGCCCTTGCGCTCAAAGCAGCGCAAGCGTCTCTCGCGCCATCTCATCAAGTTTTACTGTCTCGAAGCCTTTCACCCTAGTGTGAAGCGTGTCCCGGATTGAGTCCGTCCAGTGCGCTGGCAGGGACTTTCGTCCCTGTAAAACTCCAAGAACAGAGCCGACGGTCGCGCCATTGGAAGCGGTGTCGAAGCAGGCTTGCACGGCAAGGCAGATCGTTTTTGCGTAGTCGCCTTCGCCCCAGAGAAGCGCGATCGTTACGATCATCGCGTTCGGGATCGCGTGATTACGATCATGTTCGCGGTTCTCGTTCCAGAGTTCATGCACCCGGTAGACGGCGTTGTCGTAGTCTATTTCAATGTCGTACCACTCAAGAATACTGTCTATTGAATCTGCAAGCCGTGATTTTTCAGGGATCTGCGCTAGGCCGGCTCGAATGATCGTCGGGATGTCATCAGAGACAAAGGCGGCTGAGATCATCGCTGCGACCCACATCTCATCATAAATTCCGTTTTTGACATGAGTACCGCAAGCGTCTCGCCATGCGAACTCAGCCGCAAGCTCCGGTTTCCCCGGCGATGCCAAGCCCCAGAAATCCGCTCGAATCTGCGCCCCGCTCCATTCTCGATAGGGGTTTCTGAAAGAAGCGTTCTGCATTGCAGGAATTTCCGCTCCCAGGTTTCGATGCGCTTCTCGCTCCGCCGTTCGGGGATCGAGCAGCGACATTTCGTTTTGTCGGAAACTCGCAACGTCCGTAGGCGTGAAGTTTCGTCCGAATTTTTTCAGGATCCCAAGCCCCATTGCAGTGCAATTCACGTTGTCGTCTTCCGACATGGCGCCGTTTTCTTCAACGTTGCGTCCCCGTTCGGCGGACAGTTCGTATTTGGCTCGAACCTCTTCGGAAACAGAGCTAAAGTTAAAAAAGTCATTTAAAGGTAATCGCCCGGAGTCTTTCAGATAACCGTGCATTTTCGCTTTTAGCCATCCCTTAACCGGTTTTCCTAGCAGATATCCGACGCATATTCCCGTCCAGCCGCCATGAATTTTGTCCAACAGCATTGTTTCGGATAGGGCGAGAGCCGGGAGTTTGACCGAATCGGGGCGACCCGCTTTAATCCCTGCGAGGTCGGACGGCTCGTCGAAAGCGTATCCCTTCAAGATAGGAGTGAGGATTGTCTTATCGAGGAGGACTTCCGCCGCCGCCTGATTTTCCGGAACCTCCAAATCGAGCGAGAGAACTTTTGCAAAGTCGGAGTTCAGCTCAGAGAGGTCACGCCCCTCTTCTTCGCACTGTTTCCGTTCCGTTTCTATGTCGGATACGCTCAGAGAGAGCCATTTGGGTTTCAAAATGCAGCTAACCTTTCGAGTGAGGGTGGCGAACGCACAAAAAAACAGGGCGACCTTGTTGGAAGACCTGCAAAACGTTCCTTCTATTGTGCCACAAAAACCGGACTCTACGCAAAAAACATAGTAACTACTCACCTCACCCCCGGCCCCCATACGCGTTAACTTAAGGATTTTGAAGCCCGGTTAGCTGGGAGTTTCACGTAAATCCCGCCCCCGGCGCGCCAGAACGAACTTTCGGCTTAAGTTAACGCGTATGGGGGGCAGGGGGTGAGGTGAGCAGTTACCTTCTTACCAATAATCAGAGTACGTTTCAGCCATATCCGTATATCATTTTGGGAACCCTTGCCGTGTTTGCTGATCAGTATTGCAAAGTTTTTCGTTAGTCGAAAGGGGTATAATTTCCGGGAATGATTGCTATTCAACAGTTGTTGAATTGGAATGGCGAATGTTTTACTTGACAACAATTTGCATTCCCGGACTTCGTACCGCTCTTCAACCCTTACTGCCACGGATCGTTTCATACCAGAAAGCTCTGCATAAATGCAAACAACAATCAAAACCGCTTGCCCGCACGACTGCCCGGACACCTGCTCGATGCTCGCTCGCGTGGAAGACGGCAAACTCATCAGCGTCGCAGGCAATCCTGAGAACCCCTACACGCTCGGAAACCTCTGCCGGAAAGTCGCGCACTACGAAGACCGGGTCTATAGCTCGGACAGAGTCCTGACTCCGATGCGTCGAATCGGGAAAAAGGGAGCGGGCGAATTTGAGCGTATCTCCTGGGATGAGGCGATTCTTGAGATCGTTACGCAGTGGAAAACGATCATCCGGGAGAGCGGACCCGAAGCAATTCTCCCCTACTCCTACGCAGGCACGATGGGTGTGGTACAGATGAGCGCCTGCGACTCTCGCCTTTGGAACCGGATGGGCGCGAGCCAACTCAAACGCACGATCTGCTCGGCGGCAGCGGAAACGGGTTATTCCTACGTCAACGGTTGGACGGGAGGGATCGATCCGGAAAGCTTTGAAGACAGTAAATTCATCATTGCCTGGGGCACGAACCTCAGCAGCACGAACGTACATATGATGCCCTTCATTCGCAAAGCGCAGGCGAAAGGGGCGACTTTCGTCGTCATCGACCCTTACCGGACTCGCACTGCCAACGCCGCAGATTGGTTCATTCAACCCAAACCGGGAACTGACGCCGCACTCGCGCTGGGAATGGCGAACCTCATTTTTCAAGAGAACCTCCACGACGAGGCGTTCTTGGCCGAACACGCAATAGGCTGGCAAATTTTCCGGGAGAGGTGCGCTGAATTTCCCGTAGAGCGCGTTTCGCAGATTACCGGGTTGGAAGTTGACGAGATTCTCAAATTGGCGCGCGCCTACGCGACGGAGACGCCTTCCGCAATTCGGTTGGGATACGGGATATCGCGAACGGGAAACGGCGGCGGAATGATCCGCGCGATCGCAACGCTTCCGGCTGTGATCGGAGCCTGGGGGAAACACGCAAGCGGAATGTTGCTCTCTTCCAGTAAACACTTTCCAATCAATTGGAAAGCGGTCAAACGCCCCGATCTCCTACATTCCCCGGACGATGAGAGCGAAATGAAATGGGGTCGGAAAGTTCCGCGTGCGATCAACATGAATGAGATAGGGCTGGCCCTCCTTGAAACGGAATCGCCTCCAATCCGTTCGCTTTATGTGTACAATTCGAACCCGGCGGCGGTCGCTCCCAATTCGAATCGAGTCATAGAAGGGCTGATGCGCGAAGACCTCTTCTGCGTCGTTCACGAACAGATGATGAGCGACACGGCGCTGTATGCGGATATTTTGCTCCCCGCAACCACTCAAATGGAACACCTCGATCTGATGCGAGCCTACGGTCATCTCTACATTAATCTCTGTCTTCCGGCAATCGCGCCGCTCGGCGAAGCTCGCCCGAATTTCGACGTAATGAACTCGCTTGCAAAAGCGATGGGATACGAAGATTCCGTATTCAATGAAACGGCGGAGGATGTCGTTCGAGCGGCATTGCAAACCGACGATCCGGCCCTGGAGGGAATCGACTACGAGTATCTGAAAAAGCATGGATTCGCCAAGCTGAAACTGGCGCAACCGACAAACGGCGAACGCCTCGACACGCTTCAATTCGCTACGCTTTCCGGCAAAGTGGAGATCTATTCGGAGCAAGCGAAAGCGGACGGTTATGACCCTCTTCCAAACTACGAGCCGCCTTTTGAAAGCGCGGAGGCGCAACCGGAACTCGCAAAACAGTTTCCGATCAACTTGCTCTCTCCCGCTGCGCACCACTTCTTGAACTCTACTTTCAGTAATCAACCGGAATTGCAAAAGGGCGAGCGGGAGCCGAGAATCTGGGTTCATCCGGCGGATGCAGAGCATCGAGAGGTGAAAGACGGCGATCTGCTGCGGGTCTGGAATGGTAGGGGAGAGACGACGCTTCGAGCTGTCGTGAGCGAAAACGTGAAGCCTGGAGTGGCGTGGTCGCCATCGCTCTGGTGGCATCGGGACAGCCCGAACGCTAGAAACGTGAACGTCCTTACTTCGGATCGCCTGACGGATATGGGCGAAGGCTCCACTTTTCACACGAACCTGATTCAATTCGCCAGACAAAAGGGTTGAAGTTGAGTCGGAAATAGTCACGAAATGCTGTCGTTCTCCTCGGAGGTTTCGCTTGTCGGAATTAACTCATTGTTCAGGCGCCGATCCGCCGCCTGTCTCTATAAACGGAGGCAGGCTATTTTGCGTCGGTCTCGCAACCCGGACGCTTAAGTGCAGTCGGGAATTTATGCCTGAAGTTCCGCTTGCAATCACAAATGGATGGAGTTTTCAACGCAAAGGCGGCTCCAAATTCTGTTTTGATATCCATTCTTTCGTTGGAAAATCGTTCTTTTACTTGACCTGATTGGAACCTCCTATTTAAAGCAAGCGTCCTTCTCGCAATCGGGGCGTAGCCTATAATATTCGCTCTCGAAAAACAATAAGATTTAACTACATGAGCTAAGTTTACGAAAGGTTTAAAAAAAATGAGATTCTATACTACTGAAAGCGGCGAATCCAATTGGGCGCCAATTGCCGTTATTATGACTGTGTTGGTAGTCGTAATGGCGATGGGTTATTTTTTCTGGTATGTGCCGTCCCAAGCGGTTCCAGTCGCCACCCATGACGTAATCGTCAATAATCCCACTCCGAGCGCACCTTCCACGCCAACCACCGTGATCATTCCGTCGTCGCCGGGAGTGCCTGGACCCAAGGGCGATTCAGGTCCTAAAGGTTCTCCTGGTGCGCCTGGTTCCCCCGGTGCGTCTGGTTCCCCCGGTTCGCCTGGACCCGAAGGAAGACCCGGCTCCGATGCACCCCCAGCGCCCACGGGAGGTTCCGAAGGCAAAACTACTGAACCGGATAAAACTCCTGAAAAGACTTCAGGCGGACCGTAGTATAACTAAAAACATGAGGGGACTGAGATCGGTCTATAACCGCTCATTCCCCTCTTATCATAACTTTAGCTGTGCATAATTTTTTCGCTAGAGTCTGAATGCATCTCAGTCGAAAATAACTTCAAGCTCGCAGGTCTCGTCAGTTTACTAGATTTTTAAGACAACGAAAACCTGACTCATTGCGTCAAATTTTAAGGTCGGGCGTAGCATTGTCCCAAAAAACGCTTCCGCAGAAGGCTCTAAATTGAATCAGCTCTGCCCTATGTGACGATTAGCAACGATGCGATACATTTCGTCGGTCTTCGTCTGTTGCCAGGTTTTGCATTAAGTCGATTTTCGCCTTATTAGCGCCACTCTAAAAAAGGGAGTTTGCCGGAGCATATAATCGGTTCCGCGCTCCAACCCAAGAGCGCTGGGCATTGCATGGAACTCGGGGATGGAGTAGGCTCGTAGTATGGAAGCCGGACCATCATGTTTTGTCATCCGGTTCATGCCAGCCAGATGAGAGACGATCTTAAATAGTCGCCATGCGGATTTCGACCTCCTCAAATCGTTGACAAGCCATCCTTTCTTCGCGACCCGCTCCATTTCACGAAGGGCGATCACGCTCTGGTCGAAACCCCAGTGATGGAACGCAAGCGAACACAGCACGTAATCAAAGCTCGAATCGGCAAACGGCAAATTGAAAGCGTCTCCCCTTACGAGCCTGATACCGTGTTCCAAACCGACCTCTTCGCGAGCGAAACGGAGTATGGGAGAGCTGAAATCCAATCCGACTACTCTTGCTCCAATCCGCTCCCGATTCGCCGCTTTCAAGATAGTTTTCGGCAAGTCGGCTGAACCCGTTGCGACGTCAAGGAACGTGATCTTATTATCAGCATCGCGAGAATTCCTCTTCTCATCTTTCAACCAGAGCGAAACCTGTTTTTCAACGACGTAGGTTCCGCCTAAAAACCTGTTTGCATTTTGAACGTCCCTCATGCTGGCGCGAAAATCAGAATAAGGCTGGTTCTCATCGTCGATTAGTTCAGGTTCGTCAATGCGCGGAGGAGTGTCCCAGTCCCTTAAATATTTCATGACTATAGATTACCTCACTGTAAGATCGGGTTGATAAAATTTGCGCTTAGAAATAAAGTAATTAAACAAAACATTTAAACGACGATCATCAATGTAATTTTCCCTTTAGTATAGGGAAGTTGAAGCAATTTGACGCTGAAGTTCCCATAACGGAGAGTGATTTTCAGCCTGTTGAACAAAGAGAGCGAGTCTACGGTTTGAAATCAAAATTAGAATATAGGAGCGAACGTCGGGTCGTCGTCACGGGAATCGGCGCTATCACTCCAATCGGAATAGGGGTGGAAGGACTTCGCGCGGGGTTGCGAACCGGCGTCTCGGCAGTTCGAACAATCACATCGTTCGATACTTCAGACATTGTGTCTCACGTTGCAGCAACAGTCGAGGATTTCGACGCGATGCCCTATATCGAAGGCAAAAAACTAAAGAGACTCGATAAATTTTCCCAATTTGCCGTCGCTGCCGCGAAGATGGCGATTACTGATTCGGACATCGACCTTTGCGCAATAGATCGAGACCGCGCCGGCGTATGTCTGGGAACAGCGCTGGGCGGAGTGGCATTCGCAGAGGCGCAATATCCGCGATTTCTGGCTCAGGGCGTCAACGGCGTGAATCCAATGTTGGCGCTGAGCGTTTTTAACGGCGCAGGCTCATGCAATATAGCCATCGAATTGGGAATCTCCGGACCAGCAACTGCCAACGGAGACTCCTGCGCCGCCTCTCCCATCGCTATCGGCAACGCTGTGAACTTTATACGAATGGGAGCCGCAGACATCATGTTGGCAGGCGGATCGGAGGCGCCTCTCTCGCCGCTCTGCTACAGCGCCTTTGCAATTATCAGGGCGATGAGTCATCAAGCAGGCGACCCTAAAACCGCCTCGCGTCCATTCGATAAAGACAGAGACGGATTTGTGATGGCGGAAGGCGCGGCGATTTTGGTATTGGAAGAGTACGAACACGCTAGAAACAGAGGTGCGTTCATATATGGCGAAATTCTTGGTCATTCCTGCACGAACGACGCGCATCACATGACTCAGCCGCGACCTGACGGCATACAGACGGCTCGTTGCATCCGGCAGTGCCTTAAGGATGGGGGAGCGGCGCCTGAAATGATTGATTACATCAATGCGCATGGGTCAAGCACTCCTTTGAATGACAGCTCTGAAACGGAAGCGATCAAAAAAGTCTTTGGCGAGAGAGCCTACGATATTCCTGTCAGCGGGACAAAGGGAGCGCATGGCCACGCGCTTGGCGCAACAGGAGCCTGGGAAGCTGCGATCTGCCTGCTGGCAATTCAAGACGATTGGCTCCCGCCCACCCTCAACCAAATAACGCCCGACCCCGCCTGCGATTTGGACTATATCCCTGAAATCAGCGGTCGTTCGCAACGAGTCAATTACGCTCTATCAAACTCATTCGGGTTTGGAGGCATCAACGCCTGCCTGCTATTTGGGAGAGTTTGAACGTAAATGGCTTCAAGCGTAAACGGAACTTCAACCTTGAGTCGAGACGCTGATATCTCAAACTCCGTCGTAACGAAACTCCCTCCGCCGCATCCGATTTTTGGACATCTGTTCGCATTCCAAAAAGACCCCCTGGGTTTTCTCACCTGTAGCGCGATGCAATACGACCGAGTTGCGCCTTTGCGAATGTTGCATATTCGGGCATTTTTACTGTTCGAGTCTTCAGACATCGAACGCGTTCTGGTCACGGAACATTCGGATTTCGTGAAACCGGACTGGCTCAAATCTCAGGCTGTGAAAAGACTTCTTGGGGAAGGTCTTGTCGCAAGCGACGGCGAGGACTGGCGACAGCAGAGAAGGATATGTCAACCCGCTTTTCAACTGCGTCGGATGGAGGACTACGCGAAAACTATCCTGAACTCGGCAGACAGGAAAATTGCGGAGTGGCGTGCCGGACAATCGATTGATCTTCAGAAAGAGATGACTCATCTCACTCTGGAGATTGTTGCAAGAACAATGATGAACGTGGATGAAAACGATTGGCCGGATGAAGCCGGAGTTGCGATAGACACGCTGATGGCGCGCTTCACTGCCGGGAAAAGCTTTTTCGGAATGATCCCATTTCCCCCGGACAAGCGTGAAAGGGAAGCGACTCAGCGTTTGAATCAGATCGTCGACTCTTTGATAAGCAAGAACGAAAAAAAGGTTCAAATTCCAGTGCAGACCCCTGGTTTGAACTATTCTAAAGGAGAAAAGTGTCCCTTTGGAAACGAATCTCTGAAACCCAAAGATTCTCAATCGAACTTGGATTTGTTGTCAATGCTGAGATATGAAGCGAATGCGGGCGCAATTCCAAACTCTAAAACGTTGAGAGTGGAGCGTTTGAAACTCAGAGAGCAGATGAAGACGTTCCTCGGCGCAGGATATGAAAGCTCATCCCTAACTTTGACTTGGGCGTTTCTGATGATCGCCCTAAATCCCGAGGTTGAGGCGCGATTAGCTTCTGAACGGAGCGACGTATTGAGGGGCGGACAGCTTGTTTACTCCGACCTGCCGAAGTTGAATTACGCCCGAGCAGTGATACAGGAGACTTTGCGTCTCTACCCTCCGCTATGGATGACAGGAAGACAAGCCGCTCGGGATTGCGAGATCGGCGGAGTGAGAATTCCTTCCGGATCGCTTGTCATGACGAGTCAATGGGCGGTTCAGCGACTGTCTCGCTTCTTTCCCGATCCGGAAGAGTTTCGCCCTGAAAGATGGTTGTCCGGCGAAACTGCAAACCTGCCTCGTTTCGCTTACTTCCCATTCGGCGGCGGCCCTCGCATCTGTATCGCTCAAAATTTCGCGTTGATGGAGACGACGCTTCTTCTAACGGCTCTGTTATCCAAGTTTCGATTATCGATCCCTCTTGATCTCGATCTCACCCCCTGGGCAACGATGACGCTCAGACCTCCAAAAGACATACAAGTCAAATTGGAAGGAAGAGATTGATTTAAATCGCTCTCAAGTTGTTTTCGCTTCGATTCTATTTTTGAAACAGAGCAATGTCTTTGAAGCGATATTTTCGACAAACAGCCGCCCGACGATGTATTTTGAGATAAGTTTTCCCAGGATCGGTATCGGGTACTCAAGTCGATGTTCGATTGTCACTAGAACGCTGTTTTTTCTTTTTTCCAGAAGCCACTCAACCCTCATTCCTTTTGTTGCGCCGCCGACGTGGAAAAATTCAATTCGGTTTTCTTCAGGAAAAAGGTCTTGAGTGGCGCTCCAACTCACCGGAAAACCGTCGCGAGAAGCTCCGAAATCCGCCAATTTATGAGTTGCCGTACACTCTAAAACTCGCATGTAGCGATAATGCGGAAGCATGGCGGGCCAATCTTGAATGTCTGAAGCCATTTGAAATATAGCAGGGCAAATTTCATCAGGATTACCATTGATCTCAATTTGATTGACGCTTTGCATAGATTCCTGAAATCCTTCCACGAGTCAAAACGTTTCACACTTTGATTTTTTTCCATTTGCCTGATTTGAAGAGGAAGACCACCCAAACCCCGCCGATGAGGGTCGTTACGTTCATCGCCCACCACGCGCCGAGCGTGTTCATATGCAGACCGAACATCAGCAAAATGCCCAGAGGAATTCGCATCACCCACATCGTCACGAAGGTGATGATCGTAGGTCGAATCGTGTCTCCCGCTCCCTGCAAAGCGCCAGTCAACACCATGCCGAGAGCAAGGAACACCTCGAACGGCGCTCCCATTCTTAGAAATTGAACTCCCAGACGATGCACGGTCATATCCGTTGTGAAAAGATTTGCAAAATGATCTGCAAATAGGAAATAAATGAGCGCCATGAAAGCCATGACGACCATTGCCTGCGCGTTCGCAGCCCAACCGTAACGTTCCGCTAAGTCCGGCCGTTTCGCGCCGAGGCTTTGCCCGACAAGCGCCGCCGCCGCAACGCTATACCCGAACCCGGGCATGAAGGCGATCGCTTCAGCGCGAATTCCGATCTGCAACGCTGCGACTCCGGCAGCTCCCTCCGCTGTGTGAGCCAGCATTCCAGTAAACGACATCATGCCTAGAGTGCGAACGACTGCTTGAATGGAGGCGGGAATTCCGATCTTCAATATGCGATTCGCCCACTCCATATTGAAAGCGAGATTTTTCGGTTTTAGTGCGTCTCCAAGATGCGTCAGCTTCAGCAGTGCGGGAATGTAGAGTAGACAACCCACGAAAACCGAGAGGCAAAGCGCTATTCCCGCTCCTTTAACGCCGAGCGCCGGAAATCCGAAATGACCGTAAATCAGAAGGTAGTTTGTGGTAATGTGGACTGCAATCTGTGCGAAAGTGATGTATAAAGGCGTGCGAGTGTCGCCCATCCCCCGGAAAGCGCCGTTTAAGACGTTCATCACGAAAATCGGGACGCACCCGATCAGAGCCATCTCCACAAAGGAAACGCACAGCCTCGCAGCTTCCTGATTCCGCGGGCCGTCAAGCAAC
>JAYVOT010000738.1:0-4651 GCA_043757795.1 Chthonomonadaceae bacterium
GCGCAGCTCTTGCCGTGAGAGCGGGAGCGCCGACCATTCCCCGTGAGCCTGCCAAAATTGCAATGTGTCCAAAATCGCCTTTGTTCGACTCCGGCGACCTTCTCAGCAGAATCTCTTTCCAAATTGTTCCGGCGTTCTTCTCAAACTCAATTTTCCTGCCTTTTACTGAGAGATCGAAATCCGGGAGTAAAATCAAATCTCTTGCAAACTCCGTTAAGTCCCAGTCGAAACCAATGTTGTCGGAATGAATTCTTCCCGAAAAGTTGGAGGCGGGCGGGAGGTACAGACCTATTTTAGGATACGCTAAAGTGACTGTGTGCGTTGCGTTCACAGCTTCGCCTGGAATCGCGCCGGAGTCCGAATTAATTCCTGAAGGGACGTCAATCGATATGACGGGCAATCCGCTTTCATTGATTTGTCGGATAACATCTGAAATATTCGCTCTTGGAACTCCTGACAATCCGGTTCCCAGCAAAGCGTCGACAATGATGTCCATGTTCCCAAACTGTTCGGAAAGCGGAGACTTCGGATCAACTCTCTTCAAAACCGTTTTCTTAGCTTTTGAGTGCATCAGGACGTTTCGAAGCGCTTTGAAATGAATTTCAGCATTCTCGCTTTTCGATGGATCGACATACCCGACAGAGACTTGCACGCCCTCCGACAAGAGAAGTCTAGCAAGAACGTATCCGTCGCCGCCATTATTTCCTGAGCCGCATAGGACTAAAATTCGTTTTTCTTTTAGTGGCGAAAATGCCTTGAGCATCGTCTCAAAGACAGCTCTGCCTGCGTTTTCCATCAGCGCCAGGCTTGGAATTCCGAATAATTCAACGGCCTGTCTGTCCAACTCTCGAATCTGCGACGCTATGACCGCATACATTGAACTCACCTCCGTTTTCGCTTCCTGAAAAAGAGTTCGCCACCAGAATACGTTATTTTATCAGAATCGTGCATAAATGGCAAGTATGGATGCGGCCAGACCCATAGTATCCGTATCAGCGCCGCTGAATCTTCCGCTATCCGCACCATCGGCGCAATTCGCACACACCATTCAATCACTGATAAGAGAGCGCCTTTTCCCCTATTCGATAGCGGAAGTAGACTTCGTCTCCATTTCGATAGAGCGAGAGGATCGTTAGCGGGAGAGCGAATCCCGGCGGAAAACCAACTCCTCCTACGATTGTCGGGATCCCTGTTCCGCCCTTCAATTTCGGAGCGACCGTCAAGAATAACTCATCTGCAAGCCCTAGTCGAAGCATATTTTCGTTGAGCGTCGCACCGCCTTCGCAAAGAATATGTTCGATTCCGAAGTCTTGTCTGAGAATCTGCATCGCCTCCTTCAAATCGACTTCAGTCTCTCCGGTCTGAATGACTTGCGTTTCGGATTGAAGTCGTTTGAGCTCGTCCGTATGCAAATTTCTTGGAGCTAGAACGTAGGCTTTTTCGGGGGCGTCTTTGAAAAACCGGTTTTCAAGAGGTACCTTCCCGGTTCGTGTCACTACAATTCGCATAATTTCAGGAGGATAGATCACCTGACTCGCTCTCAGTGTTCCGCTACCCAGAATTGCAGCGTCACAGGCGTGTTGAAGACGTCGGAAAAGGATTTGGTCTGTTGCGCCTCCAACTCCGGCGGCAGTACCTCCCGCGTCGCCGAGTACGATCTTTCCATCCGCTGTAGAGGCCATGTTGATAAAGACATAAGGTCTATCGAGGGGGGCATTTGGAAATACGATTCCAGTGTAGAGTTTCTCCGGTTCCAACGAATTCACATCTGTTTCGAGATCAATGAGGCATTCCAGAGGCAATTTAGAACTCGCTTTCTACATGAATGGATTGTGACTAATTGAACTCCGTCAATTAAATTAGGTCATTTCTCCGGGCGTAGCGGAAATACTTCAACTTGCACCCCGGAAGAGTAGTGGGCAAGCGGCGATCCGGTGGGCGACGACAACCCTGCTGCCGCCAGTAGATTTTCATTTAGCGACTCAACTTTCGCGACTTGCAACGGATAGGGCGTATGATTTACCTGCCCAATCAGCAACCGATTCGAAAACGCATAGAGTATGTAACGCTCGGCTAGAAAAAATTCCAGGCTGCCAGGCAAAGAGGGTATGATATCGGAATCGACGCGATATCGCGTTTGACAAAATACGTCCGTTTTCTTTGAATTGAAACGTTGGGTGGAATAGGCGATTTCCACAGAGTTTCCTGGCTGGTTCATGCGTTCAGGCGCTTTGACAGTGAAGTTGGGAACCGGCGCCGTCGTTTCCTCTCGCAATTTCCGAATTTCCATTTTTGCATGGTAGTAGGGCAGTTTCCAGAGAGTACGTGCGATTTTCACCGCTATCAGATTGGCGGCATCCAGGCTGAAGAACCAGACGCCCGGGTTTCGTCCTTCGAAATGGACGTAAGTTCGAACATTGCATTCCAGGAAATCCGAGAGAAACGGAACTGCCGGGAACCCGGCAGGGCGAACGCCCGTCATCACAAACGGCACTAGTCCGACATACGCCTTTCCATCGAAAACGTCCGCCGTTAGCCCCGGAGGCAGTAGCTTTTGGATCTCTTCAAGCGGAAATTCCCAATGCAGAAACAGGAGGTCAGACCAATTTTGCCTCATAACGACGCGTTGATTCGGACGAAATGTCGGAGTGATTCTATCGATCTTATCTTCAGGAATACTCATTTCGTCGTAGGCTCAACGTCCGAGTGATTCGGCGGCTCTTTCGTGAACAAGAAATTTGAAAGCCAGGGGCGATTTTCTGCGATGAACCAGTAGCCAAGCTCAACGAACCAGATGAACGGCGGATAAGTCATCGTTCGGGCGAACCAACCCCACCCGAATCTTTCCAGCGCGAACATGGCAGCTTTTCCTTTACTGATGACTTCACCGTCGGGTTTGACGATGTGGATCCCATGTTTGCACGACGCAAACAACTGTTCATTCATCGGAGGAGAAGGAGCTTCCTGGTAGGGTAATGATACGAACTCATTCCGTTTATCCCAATATTTAAACCAGTGAGAAGCTTTTTTGCACATATTGCAATCGCCGTCCCAGAGCAAGATGTATTTATTCATACTATTCATACGATTGTAGAGTGCTGAAGGTCACGTTCAAACAAATCAAGGCATCAAGATTGTCATATTAGCGCGATCAAAAGGATCGTATTTTAACAACTCATGTTACGCAACCAACAAATCCGTGTGTTGAAAACACCCGGCAAATGAACGGGCGTTCGCCGGACGTGAGAAACGCCGAAGGCGACTTTATTCACTGCTCGTTGTCAATCGTTACGACGGGCAGAGCTTTTTCGCTATAGCGCCTTCGGCGGGAAGCCCTTGGGCGATAATTTAACCCGCAACTCTGAGAATCGTCACATCGGGCAAGCCCTTTTCAAATTTGTGCCGGGTGTTGAAAACACATGGACAATTCGTCCTATGGCGTGCATAACATAAGTTAACAAGAGACAACGGGTGGAAACCCGCGGTCGGAATTGAAATACCTGCGTTCGCAGGTTGAATGGGAGTATACGCAGTTGAAGAGCCTGAGCAGGAGGACTACCTATAAATTTTCAGTCGGGCAGGAAATGCCCGACTGAAATGCAATACCCCTCGATTACGAAAGTCCGAAGCTTTTTCGGAATTGCGGCTTGACGATGTGATCGACTTCTCGAGTGTTTTTGACCTTAAGGTTCTTTGCGTCCCAATCCAGTTTCGTTCCCGCTGCCCAGACAGCGAGGTTGCCCAGTAGAATTGTTTCAGTGAGCGGTCCGGAGTAATCAGGGAAGTTGGAAGTTGCAGGAATGCCCTCTTTGATAGCTCGAATCAACTCTTCATTGTGCCCCGGAGAATGCGGGTATTCAACTTCCCCTGGTTCCACCCCTATGAATTTACCTCCATCGCCATAATCGCCGGGTGTGTAGAGTTTTCCATTGTCGCCGATGATAAGTGATCCGCTGTCTGAAAATTCCATTCCAGGCAGCAGGTCTTTCGAGGGTAGATTGTGACCGTCGTACCAGTAGAGCGTAATCGGTCCTCGAGATTTCGTCGCAGGGAACTGAAACGTTATTTTGGAGGAACTAGGATAACTGTCCTTGTTGTTTTCAGAAGATTCGGCAACCACCGAGGTCGGGTATCTCAAGTCCAGCGCCATGTAAGGCAAGTTGACAGTGTGGCATGCCATGTCTCCAAGCGCGCCCGTCCCAAAGTCCCAGTAGCCACGCCATGCGAAGGTGTGATACCCGTCAGCATAGGGACGTTCCGGCGCTGATCCTAGCCAGAGGTCCCAGTGCAAATTTGAAGGAGCCTCTTTTGGAGGGTTTCGCTTCTGTCCCTGTGGCCAGATTGGGCGATTCGTCCATACATGCACTTCAGTGACTTTTCCAAGAACGCCGGCGCGAACGCGATACGCGTTCTTTCGCATGTCGTTGTTTCCGGTTCCCTGATTTCCCATCTGCGTGTAGACTTTCATCTTTTTTGCGAGGTTTCCAAGGTATCGCGCCTCGTAGATGCTGTGCGCTAGCGGTTTTTGGCAAAAAACATGCTTTCCCAAGTGCATCGCCATGGAAGCCGCCGGCGCGTGGGTGTGATCCGGCGTGCTCACCGTGACGGCATCTATTTCTTTAGACATTTCGTCGAGCATTTTTCGGTAATC
>JAYVOT010000739.1:0-4651 GCA_043757795.1 Chthonomonadaceae bacterium
CTCATAGCTCCTTTCAATCCGGTAACTCTTAATCTTGCTATGGGAATTCTTGGAGTCATAGGATGGCTGGCAGCGAATGACCTTCCAAGCGCAAGAAACTGTCTCCGAAAACGACGGGAGAAAAAACTATGACTTCGATTTATCAAAAGGCGATGGGAGCGGATTTCGAAAAATTGCATCCGAAAATTCAGGAGCGTTTTGGGTTTGAAAGCAGTGACGGCATCGCCGCAATTGGAACAGGAACGATGCAAAAGATTTGGCATGGTCCGCTCTACACTCTGCCTTTTCTATATGTAGGAACATGGCGTCGAATCATGTTCCCGGAGCAGGGCGCCGGCATCCCCTTTACCATTCAAAATTTCGCCTATGTCGATAAGTTTGGGCGTGAGACAGTCACCTGGGTTCGCACCTTCAAAGGACGAATAGAGCGTCGATTTGACGCCACCATGATCTATAGCGCTGGTAGAAAGCGGATTATAGACTATTTAGGAACACATCAACACCTTGCAGTGGATATTGAACTTTCGGTTGATCCGAAAACGAAGGGAATGAGATTACAAACCGCAGGACAACGTTTTTATGAGGGTCCCATCGGTTTTCAGTTCCCGATGTTTTTTTCCGGCGTTGCAGAGGTATGCGAGTGGTACGATGACGAGATTAACAGATTCAGGATATCAGTCAACGTCTCCAACTCTCGCTGGGGACCACTTTTCGGCTACGACGGTATCTTTGATGTGGAGTGGAAAAAGGTGCGATCATCACAAATTCCGCAGGATGTCAAACCAATTCGAGAGGAGAACAGGGATTAGGCATATGCCGACTTATTTGAAATCCTAAAATCACTTCCTTGTTTCACCGGAGATTGGGGAGAGCCGAGCAATAATTTATCCGGCTGAATTGCGTTGCGTCGTGTCCAAAGAACACGACGCAACGTCGTCTTGGGGAGCGAGCCTTTCAAAGGGCGCGCCCTTTCGTCGACTTTCGAGGTTTGAACGCAATGAAGGTCATTTTGTAGGATTAATAAGTTTTTGAACTTCCGGAGCGCTAAGGTTGTCTTTGGTGACCACTGTCATGCCGCTATCGACAAGTTTCTCAGAGATAGTCTCCTTCTTAATCGCCCTCAAAACCGTTTTCACGCCTTTGAAACCCATCTGGAAGGGGTCTTGAACTATCAGAGCCTGGATACTGCCGTTCTTGAGCGCTTCGATCTCCTTGTCTCCGCTGTCGAAAGCGACAATTTTGACCTTGCCTGTCAGTTTTTTCTGCTCGATCACTTGCGAAGCGCCGTTGCCGTTCGGTTCGCTCGCTGCGAAAATCCCGGAGATTTCCGGATGAGCGGTGAGCATATTCGTGACGTTGTTCAGCGCTTTCGTGTTGTCGCTCGACTCCAAGGTGCTTACGAGTTTGAGTCCGGGATGCTTTTTCAAACCTTCCAAAAACCCTTTTTCCCGATCATCGGAAGAGGCGGAACCTTTCTGAAAGATCAGCAAGCCGACGTTCCCTTTGTCACCCATCGCTTTTGCAAGTGCGTCCGCCGCCGCCGCTCCGCCCTTGACGTTGTCGGTCGCTACATACGCAATGGCATCGTCCCCTTTAATTCCGGAGTCGATCGTAACTACGGGAACTCCCTTTGCGATCGCATCCTTTACTGGATTTGTCAGCGCGACAGCGTCCGTCGCGCAGAGAACGATTCCGTCGACTTTGTTGTTCACTTGAGTTACGACCACATTGACTTGGTCAGTGACGTCGTTTTCACGCTTGGGTCCTTGCCATATGATCTCACATCCGTCCTCTTTACCCGCTGCGTCTGCGCCGGCTTTGATTGATTGCCAGAATTGTGCTCCGGTTCCCTTTGGAATGACGGCGATTTTGTATGATTTGGCGCTTGATCCGGGAACCGATTTGCCGGAATCGACAGTCGGCGGCGCGCCGGAAGTTCCGGCAGGCTTGTCGCACCCCGCCAGAGCGATGGCTCCCAATGCCGCAAATAGAAGGGGACGTCTTTGTGTCATGAAATGGTTCCTTTGCAACTTGAGGAAGATTGCCTCCCGTTGGACCTAAGTAGTTGTGAACGAAGTTTAAACGAAAATTTGTCAGACGATAATAGAAGAATAGTCCTTCATGTCGAGTTGGCGTAAAATGCAATTTAACTTAAAGACGGACTTTAAGTTCGCCCGTTTCGGGAGTTAATTGTCGCCAAAAGTCGAGATATCCGGACCTGTCGTTTCAATCGAGGAGATGCGCCATTCACTCGCATGCAACAGTCCGAATAGTCTGGGCGTCTCCATGTACTTGAAGTGGAGAGTGATGCGTCCTTCGTAGTCGGTTTTTCGGCTATCGGAGCCGTCGTTATGAACTTTCAAATCGAATTCCAGCGTGTTTTCGTCCTGCCCCTCCGCATAGGCGTAGTTTTCAATCCCGGCATCAAGTTTGTCGGAGTTGCGAAAATAGCTTAGCAGCAATACGCGTATTTGATCTGTGGAAAGTTTCGCTAGTTTCGCTTCAGAGTCAGGTGAAAACTTCGCCATTATCTCTTCTGATTTTTTGTTCTGAAAAGCGATTTGAAGTTTCCGAACGATGGCGAGGGCATCTTGTTGAGTGAACGTTTTCGGCGCGTTCTGGGTAAGAAAATAGAGTGCGCCCAGTCCGGAGCAAAGAAGCGCGCAGATTCCAAGTATTGCCCATGAAGTTTTTTTCATGGTAAATTTCCTTCCGCGCAGGTTGCAAAACTAGCTCAACGCCAGGTCGCCCTCTTCGCCTGTTCTTATTCGGATCGCTTCGGCGACAGGAATTAAGAATATTTTACCATCCCCGATTTCGCCGGTACGTGCCGATTTGGCAATATTGAGTGCGATGTCGTGAGCCTGATCATCCGGAACGATGATCTCGATTTTGATCTTCTGCAGAAGATTCACTGTGTATTCCGCTCCGCGATAGTGTTGCGTGAAGCCTTTTTGTTTGCCGGAGCCGCGAACCTCCGTAACCGTCATCCCCATGATTCCAATCTCGCTAAGAGCGGTTTTCACGTCATCCAGTTTCTGCGGGCGTATGAGAGCCTCTATTTTAATCATGAGATTGAAACTCCTTTGTCATCTTGATTGTGCAACCTGTTTGCCAGGCGCGACCGTTCCGGTCATGTTCTATTTTTTAGGTGAAAACTCCTTTTTTTTCAGCTTGGGTTTGAAGATAATAGGTTGTCGATGACGGATACGAGTCAATAAACGATTACGATCGGCAGCAATCTCACTTCACAAAAATGAACTCTTTAACGTTGATGAGAACATGACAGAGGTCGCTCCACTGCTTCAACTCTTCCGGAGTTCCGGGCGCGCCGGGTTGGGACTGAACGAATATGAGCGCATCGGTGGACTCGGAGAGGGTGGGAAGACGTCCGAAAGCCGCTTCATAAAGTTTTGAGATGCGTTCAGTTGGAACTGTTGCAGTGTCTGAAAGGACTCGTTTCGCCCAGAGTTCGGCTTGTTGCAAGATGAAAGGGTTATTCATCAACGCAAGCGCCTGCGCTGGAACGTTGGAGACCGTTCTGCGCCCGATAGTATTGAATGGAACGGGGTAATCAAACGCAAGAAACAGCGGACTGAGGAAGTTTCTACGCACTCCAAGATAGACGCTTCTTCTGCCGTCGCCGTCGAGCGGCCCACTTTGCGGGCGCCCTCTGCCCTCCATATATTCCGTCAAATTCAGAAAAACGCTCGGGCCGTACATCGTCTCGTTCAGTCTGCCGGAAACGCTTAGAACCGCGTCTCGGATCGCTTCCGCCTCAAGTCGGCGCACAGGCATTCGATGCAAGAGTTTGTTTTGCGGGTCTGTTTCTTCCAACTTGACGGACAATACCCTGCTCGACATTCGGTAGGCGTTCGACAAGACCATCAGGCGATGCATCCTCTTTAAAGACCAGTCGCAGGGCGCAAGAATAGGCGATTTGGATCGCGTGTTTTTGCTTGTTCTGCCGGAAAGAACGACGGGCGGAATATTTTTTGCGATAAAGTTTACAGCGAGCCAATCCAGAAGCTCGGGATGCGTGGGAGCCTCGCCCATCACGCCGAAGTCGTCCGGGGAGCGCACGATTCCTTCGCCGAAATGCCCCTGCCAGAGTCGATTCACGATCACTCTGGAAAGAAGCGGGTTGTTCGGAGAGATCATTCGATTCGCGAGTTCGAGCCTTCCGCTTCCTGTTGCGGGCGCAGGTTGTGCGTTCCCAGCGATCGCCTCCAAAAAGCGCCTCGGCACGACATCGCCGAGAGTCTTGAAGCTGCCGCGAATGTGGACTCGATCATCCTCCAGGCTGCCCTCCGTCATAGTCATCGCGTGTATCGGGGCGGGCAGTGAACTTTCAAGCGACTCAAACTGCTTAAAAGCCCTATGCAGGGAAGAGGAAGAAAGCTTTGCCCCTGACTCCGGCAATAGTCTCCTGTTTTTCAATATCCAGTTGACAACCTCCCGATTCCCGTCAGGAAGAGCGTCGGGCTTCGCTTTCCAAAGTTCCAGAGAGTCGCTCAGGAGTTTTCGACAGCGATCCGCTACGACCTGTATGGAAATGACGGAAGGGTCCTGCAGTTCCACCTTCAAGAGAGCGTTCGGGGATTCTTCCGGGTTGCGCGTGTCTGAGAAGACGATCTTTTCGAGAGCCAGC
>JAYVOT010000740.1:0-4617 GCA_043757795.1 Chthonomonadaceae bacterium
GCGTTTCTCACGTCCGGAGAACTCCCATTCATTTGCCAGGTGTTTTCAAAACACGGACTTGTTGGTTGCGTAACCTGCATTATAACTCACAACTCAGAATTCGGACAAAAAAACCTATCAGGAGGTTCTCTAAAATATGCAAACTGAAAAAATCGCTGTTCTCGGAGCAGGAAGTTGGGGAACCGCGCTTGCAAACCTGCTTGCGGCAAGCGGTCACGAAGTCGTTTTGTGGGCGAGAGATGAAGCTCTCGTAAAATCTTTGACGCATCTCAGAGAGAACAAACGTTTCCTTCCCGGCTTCCCGCTCCATCCAAATATCGCGCCGACTGCCGATATTGGACAAGCCGTTAGTGGCGCGACTGTGATCCTATTCGCCATTCCCAGCGGCGGCATCCGACAGGTGGCGCAACTTGTTTTATCCGAATTGAGTCCAAATGCCCTGATAGTCTCCGCTTCAAAAGGGCTGGAAGACGGCACGGGACTGAGGATGAGTCAGGTATTGGCGGAAATTATACCCAATCCGATAAATCGTATTGCCGCATTGTCAGGACCAAATTTAGCCGTTGAAATAGCCCAGGGCGCACCTGCTGCCAGCGTCGCAGCATCCGTCGAGTTGGCAACCGCAAAAGCGGTTCAAAAACTCTTCACTGGTCAAAGAAACCCTACCTTTCGAGTCTATACCGGAACGGATATTATTGGAGTGGAACTCGGAGGCGCTGTCAAAAACGTCATCGCGATAGGAGCGGGAATCTGTGACGGGCTAGGATTCGGAGACAATTCGAAAGCCGCTTTGATGACGAGAGGACTAACGGAAGCAATTCGACTTGGAAAAGCGATGGGAGCGGAAACCGAGACCTTTTTAGGGCTTTCCGGGGTTGGAGATTTGATTGCAACAGGCGCGAGCAGACTCTCGCGAAACTACCGGGTTGGTTATTCATTGGGAAAGGGACAGGATCTAAAATCGATCCTTGAGGATTTGGGACACGTTGCGGAAGGAGTTCCGACGACTCATGCTCTTTGCGATCTTGCGTCGAAATCTGCGGTGGAAATGCCGCTGTGCAACGCTCTGCATTCCGTCCTTTTTGATTCACGTGACCCCAGGGAAGTGATTCGCGAGTTGATGTCCCGGCCGCAAAAAAGGGAGTAGAAGGACGGTTGCGTGTAAACCTCTATAATGTCGCCAGGGTTGTTCTCGCTTGCTGTGGAGCGAAAGGTAGAAAATGGGGATTCAGTTCCAGAGCCTGCTGAAGTTCGCGTTTCGCCTCAGTTTTATTCCCTAAAGAGTTTGCGATCATCCCTGCATGGTAGTAAAGTTTAGCGTCCTGAGTGCCCTGTTCCAGCGCTTTACGCATCATTCTGTCCGCTACTTTAAGCAAACCCTTTTTGAAACAGACCCAGGCAAGAGTATCATACGCGTAAATGTCTTTACGAAGATCAAGTTCGCGCCTTGCAAGTAAAAGCGCCTCGTCAAGATTTCGGTTGTGATCCGCGCAGAAAATGGCGCGTTGTCTGTCGAAGACATTTCCATTTGATCGCGAGATTCTCCCCATCGCCTCAATTAATTGGAACTGTTCCTCAGCCTCTTTTGTTTTTCCTGTCGATGAATAGGCGTCGCCCAATAAAGAAACGATTTCCGGCGCAGGGACGATCTCGGCAGCTTGTCTTCCCCAAATCAGCACGGAGTTCCAATCCTCTTTTCCCGCCGCCAACTTTGCAAGACCTGTCATCGCCTTGAAATCTTTAGGAAAAATTGACAGTGCCGTTTTGTAAGCCGCTTCAGCTTCGTCTGGTTTGCCCGCTAAAGAAAGTAAGTCGCCCTCTCGCAAATGGAACCATGCCGCGCTCTCATGAGGCATGTCATAGTTGCGATCCGTTTTGAACTCCGCTTCTCTAATCAAACTAATCGCACGATCCGTATGTCCGCTAATTTCCGATAAGCGGGCTTGTGTCACCTTCGCACCCACGCCAGTTCTGTCCGTCACGAATTTGTTGAATGTTATTCTAGCTCCAGCGTAATCGCCAAGCTCAATGAGGATCTCAACTGCAAGAGGGGCGGAACCGCTATTAGGCGAAATGAGTCCGAAATCTTTGAGAGTTTTGTACCCTTCCCTGAATTTGTGCTGAACAATCAGCGTTTGAGCGAGAGCGTGTGCCGCAGCTTGATTGTTGTTGGTGCGTATTTTCAGTGATTTTCTCGCGGACTGCTCCGCTCGCGTCGCATCCCCCATGTCTCCTGTCTCACGACATCTTCGCAGATAACATTCGGATAGAAGATGATAGCCGATTGCATTTTGCGGGCTATTTTGTACCGAGGCGGCGTAATCCGCTAGAGTCCTATCTGTCAATGTAGGATCGTATGGAGTACGCTTAAGTACTGACGAAACTTGATTTGAATGAGAAGGAGGAGTTGAGAACCGCCCTGCGGCGATCCAAACAATCATTGCAACGCACAAAAATGCCGCTATATGTTTCAAATATTCTTCTCCTCTCCTCGCGATATAAAATCCAACCGACAGCTTATCCCTCTCCCTACCCCCTTTCCGGAATTAAGGAAAGGGGGCATGAGAGATCAAACCCGGGCGTCCCTATTGAGGCGCTCCAAGATATGGGAAAGTCGCTGTGAAGTGCTTGCCGCCTGCTCCGACGTTGTCGGTCGTGAGAGCCGCGATCTCTTTGTTGTCGTCCGGAGCGAGTCCGAGCGCAGACACGGTGTTGCCGAAAACAACACCTAGAGAGGTGTCGACGACATCGTCGCTGAGCTTTCGACCGCCGAACGTGGAGCCTGTCGCCCCGCCGGTTTCAACGCCGAGATAACCTGCGACTCCGGTTTTAGTGAGGTCCGCCTTCATGACGTCCGGTATAAGAACCGCTTTCACGACGTCGGTCGTCGCTTGAGAACGTCCCGCCGTTCCTACCATGAAGCTCTGGATGTCATCCGTCAGTTTGCCGGGTTTGCCGTCGTCCGTGGGGTTGTCCGTGTCATTCACTTGATGTCGATTGTTCGCGACGGACGCGAAAACTTCATTGACAACCGGTCTTGCCAGTCGATCCACTTGCGTGTAGGTGGCGGCTCCGTTGTTGTCGCCCCCGCCGCAACCCGCAAGCGCCGTCATCGCAAACAGCCCCACAAATCCGCAAAGGGAGAGAGAAATTGATCTATTCACTGTAATTGTCTCCTGATAATTTATGTTAATTGCGGGTGCTTGTAGTACACCACAGATTGACTTTGCCGGTTCCAGCGCCCTGCAATTGCGATTTCGGCAGCTCGACAACGATCGAAAGCAAGTTGTATTTGCCTGCGGAAAGGAAGTCTGAGGCAGTTCCCGGCGGATTGAAACTTGCTACTTGCGGTGTGTTCGGGTTGGCGACAGGAGTTCCTGTAAGCGGAGTTGCACGATCCGGGAAGATCATGAAGAATCGGTTCAGGTCAAAGAAGAAAGGATCTTCTCGAACGCCCGCAAACGCTTGTATTCCGGATGCCGGAACGAAAGTATTGTTGATCGTTCCTGAAGTGGAAAGCGGCGTTATGGCTTGCGTCACTGTTCCGGTAGCAATGGGGGTTCCCGTCGCAATGGAAACTGTCTGATTAGGACCTGTTCCGCTGAACTGAGCCTGAACGACATAATCTTCAACATAATCACCAGAATTGTCTATCTTGAATTGATAAAGAACGTTGGGATCGAACGAGGTGGACGAGACATTGGCACTGGTTATGAGAGGGTGTACGTTCATCACAAGAACAACGTTATTCGCGTTGGTCGGGCTAGGGAACAAAAATACATCCGTGATGTCGGTTCCAGGCGCTGCCGCGATTGACGGCGTATCCGCATGGTCGGAACCTTTCGCTCTCGAAAGCAGAAACACCGGGATTGCCGTAAGCGAACAGAGCGCCAACGCAACCGGATTCCAGAAACGTTTCATTGATTTCCTCCAGAGCTGTCTCAAAGCATGGGACTGCCTTACGACGCTCAAAAATTTATGGTACAGTATATGATACGCAGGCAAGGTTACAAGCAGGTTACATTCGGCTATAGGTACGGCTACAAATTCAAGGAATAAGTTCAAGCTGAACCCGATCTTGAATTCTAGACTAGTTGAATACTACAAGCAAGCAACTTCTCCTTCAAAGACGAATAAAATATTTTTCAGGTTCCAATTCTAATCAATTTGATTATAAAGTTATACCATATTGATGAAGGCGCAAACAACTAAACGCGATAGGGCAAAGTCGAGCGAGGGTCAGAACTTTCCGCTGAACGATCTTATCATTAAGATCAACCCCACGAGGGTGACTAGTCCGGCGCTGAATATGGGGAGCTTCTCCAACGCTTTACTCTGGATAGGCAGACGTTGCAACGAGCCTTTCAGCTTCACGATCAACATTCCAATCCCGGTAAGCACTGCTGCAAGCCCCAGGCTGAAAGCGATGATAAGGCAGAGTCCGAAAGCGATTCTGTGGAGTGCGACGGCGCTCAGCATGACTACCAACGCCGATGGGCAGGGAATAATCCCGCCTGTCACACCGAGAACAAGGAGCGATTTCAATGACACCTGCGTGTTTTCAGGCAAAGGATTATGTTGCTCTTCTTCGTCCGCTTCCGCTTCATCCTCTCTCAG
>JAYVOT010000741.1:0-4609 GCA_043757795.1 Chthonomonadaceae bacterium
GAACAGATCCAGAGCTTCAAGTCCGCTCGCAGCCGTATCCACGACATAGTGCATACCTTCCAACATCAATTGATGAAGTCTTAGATTTGCCGTGTCGTCATCCACTGCAAGCGCTTTAAGCCGAGTGTCTTCTACCTCAATATTCACTGGTATCGGGTCTTTAGACTCTTCTTCCTGACGCTTATTCTCCTCGTCCGCAAGAATGGAAATCTGTTCCATATCCGGTTTTTCTACTTCAGTCTTTGGCAAAGCGGTCTGTTGAACCAATGGAAGAGGGATGCTGTCCAGCGAATTTAGTACGTCTATTAAAGCGGGAGGCGGACTGGCGAAAGCGGTTCCCTCCGGCAGTACGCCGCTAACGAAGTTGGGCGGACTTGCCTCATTCCGTTTTACTTCCGCTTCCGTTTTCAATTGCTCTTCGGCGCCTGCAAGCAACTCTCGAACTGGAACTTCCTCTGTCTTTTGATCCGGCGACTCCCCTTTCGGTTCAGCCGCATGTGCAATCTCAGGCAAGTGCGCAGATGAAGCGTCGGTTTCCTGCACAATCGCCTTCTCAGGGTCTTGCGCAGTTTCCAGAGCTTTTTTTGCGTGATCGTCCTGTTCAAGATTCGAGAGCGCCACTGATTCCTCAATAGGAGGAGCTGACGGTTCGGATGCGACAGCGACGTTAGGCGCTTCCTCCTCAACAGCGACCTGAATGGGATCTGAATCCGATTCGGAAATGACGGAAGGCTCGGAACCGAGTTCCTTTTCCAACTCAGGCGCGATCGAGGATACTGCTGACGGCTCTTCAGCCTTGACGGCTGGGGTGATTAATTCGGATTCAGCCAGCTTGTCGGTGGAAATCGCATCAAGAATCGCGACAGACGGCAGAACTGCTTCAGGTTCAACGACCGCAGGTTCTACTGCGGGAGTGATCGGAGTTTCTTCCGGAAGAGCCGGAGCGTCAAGCGCTTTCACGAGTTCGACAGTCGGCGTCAATTTTCTAGCCTCAACGAGCAAAGCCTCTTTTAAGGGAGCGGCTCGCACCGGCTTTGAGAGATACCCCGCTATTCCTTCCGCTTGAAGGTTTTGCGCCTGACGATTTCCGACTGCTGCGATCAATTCCAACTTCGTATCTTTAAGGGCGGGATCATTTAAGATGACCCGACTAAGAGTCTGATAGTTATAGCCTGTCATTTTCTCGTCAAGCAGAACAAGATGGAAGGGTCTGCCCTTGTTCTTGCCGAACTCCAGAGCTTCCAACATCTCCTGCGCGTTCGGACAGAGGAGCGCCTCCGCCCCCCATGCGAATACCTGTTCCTGAAGCGCATACTGTTGCAGTCGCGAACCGTCCGTAATCAAGACCCTGAGTTTCTCAAGCCCCGCTTCCCGGCGAGAGACGGGAACGGCATCCGGTTCAACCGGGAGGGTCAGGCTCAACCGAAAAATGGCTCCATCTCCAAGTTGACTTTTGACAGCAAGCGTTCCGCGCATTTGCGTGGCAAACTCTCTGCTGATGGAAAGTCCCAGTCCGCTCCCTCTATCCGGATTATCCGAACTGCTGTCCGCCTGCATGTACCTGTCGAAAATTTGCTCGATCTTCTCTGGTGCGATTCCGATTCCAGTGTCTTCGACTTCTATTTTGACAGAGACTCGCTCACCTGAAATCGGTTCATGGCTGATGTCCATGAGTATGTATCCGTTTGAGGTGAATTTAATGGCGTTGTCGCCCAGATTCATTAGAATCTGTCGGATTTTGTTCCTGTCGCCCAGCAACTTGGAAGGGAGGGTGGGAGCGCAGTGAACTACGATCTCAAGCCCTTTTTTCTGTGCATTCGGAGCGAGTATCTCGCAGACCTCCTCGACGAGAAAGCGTAAGTCGAAGTCTACGTTCTCAAGCCGAGACTGTCCTGATTCGCGTTTGGACTGGCTCAAGGTTTCCTTGACGATATCAAGAAGCGCCTGAGCGGAAGTTCGAGTCATTTCGCTCAATTCGCGTTGTGTGGAATTTAGTTCAGTTCCCAACAAAAGATTTGTAAAGCCGAGAACGCTGTTTAGGGGAGTTCGCATATCATGCGCCAAGCTCGCTGAATTTTCCGATTCTTGCTGAAGCGCGAGTTTGATATCCATCAATTCACGCGCCATGAAGGTCGACTGCTGAGCTAAATCGGAGCTATCCTGCGATCGACGCAGATTAACGGAAACTACGCCAAGCGACTCCCGGATCTCATTGCGTACTTCATCCGGCATAGGCTTCGAAGCGAAGCACACGACGACTCCCAGCAGAGCATTGCCGGCGGTGAGAGGAAATACATCGTGGAACGCAAGTTTGAAGGCTCCCGATCCGACCGCATCCGCTTCAATTGCGACTTTCCCTATGTCCGCCGTTGACGTGACTGCAGCGGGAAGGCTGAGAAAAAGCTCGCCTACTTTTCCCGGCATAGCCCCTGCAAGGGCGCCGGCGGATGCCTCGAGGGCTAGGCGGCTAAATGCAACAGAGCGTATCCAAATTCTCAGGCAAGAGGATTCCGCAAACTCAGCAAGCGCCTCCGCAGAGTTCTGCAACATTCCGCCGACTCCGTCGGCTTCGGTAATCGCCAGCCCAAGCATTGCACGCAAGTTCGGTCTGGGAGCGGGAGCAGGGACTTCCACTCTTACCTCTACCGGCACTTCGACGATCACAGGCTCCGGAGTCTCCTCCTCTTCCGTCTCTCGGATGATCGCGAGAATATTCGTGACCTCGCCGCGAGAAACTTCAGGCATTACAAGAGTCTGAAAAAGACGTTCCCCCGAAGGCGTCGGAGCGTAGAATCGCACCTCTTCCACTCTTCTATTTTGCAGAGCTTTTTCCAGCGATGGTTTGAGCAAAGCGGCGAAAGGCGCAGAGTATCTCTCCTCGCCCACAATGCTGCCGAGAAGATTGTCAGGCTTCATGCCGAGTGTTTCCACTGCATACGGACTGACGTAGATGTACTTCAATTCGGCGCTAAAGCGAAGCATGACGTCCGGAAGGATCGCTCTCGCTTCGGCCTTTTCTCGCTTCGGCTTCACGAATCTCTCTTGCTCTGCGGCGGCTGCAAGTTGCTTTCTTTCAGCTGCAAAAAGATTTCGTCGTTTTTCGAATTGATCCGTTACGCTCTGCGCTTCTGCAAGGAGGGCGCTCATCTGTTCCGAGGAGAGTTCTCTCGCTCGGTAGTCCATTACTGAGAGCGCTCCAAGCGGCAGTCCTTCCAATGTTTTGATAGGGACGCCCGCGTAAAATCGTATGTTCAACTCGGACTGAACCAGCGGGTCTTTTGCGAATAGGCTGTCTTCCTGTGCGTTGGGAACCACAAATGGTTCAGACTGCAGCAGAGTTCGACCGTCGAATCCGATGGTTCTCGGAAGTTCAGGAAGGGCGAACCCAAGTCTCGCTTTGAACCACTGTCGTCGGGAGTCGACCAGGGACAAAAGCGCGATCGGGGTGTCGCAAGCTTTCGCAACTCTTTGAACGATCTCATCAAATACCGGTTCCGGCAGAGTGTCCATTAGTGCGAGTTCGTCTAGCGCCTTCAGGCGCGCTTCTTCATCAAATGGGAACTGTGATTGTGTCATATTTCTTTCACTCATGAGTTTGCACGATTGCATTAACTCCGGTAAATCATCATAAAGTTCTGTGATGTAGGTAATATTTCCTGCTTGCAAGGCAAATGCCGTTTTGAATAGGGCGGGAAACGATATTTTCAAATCTTAACGAGCAATTTCATCTCGCCACTGTTTGGGGTCAAACTCCAAAACGTGTTTGACAAGAGCGGCGCGAGTGCGAGGTTCAATCCGCAACTTTGTGATCGCTCTATCGAGAGCGTGTTTGACTGAAGAAATCGTCACTTCAGACTTGGTTTCAAGGGTGAGAGCGCGAGCTATTTGTTCGATCGTGTATTCCGTGTTCATGGCTTTTTCGAAAACCGCCCGTTCGCGATCCGTCAATCCTGCGCGGGTCGAGAGAACTGCAAGTGAAGCCATGTAGTTCAATCCGCCGCCTTTTCTCTGCGGTTGTGCGGCGCGATTCTCTCTCGCTCTTCTAATGGCGTTCACAAGCTCTTCAGGGGTGCAGTTTTTATCCATGCACTCCGATACGCCTGAAAATTTCCCGAGCGGAGCCAGTCCTTTGTGCGCAGTCAACAGCACGACGCTGACATGAGGATACTGCGAAAGGATGCGCTCTACCGCTTGTATGCCATTAAGATGCGGCATGTCCAAATCCATGACGATCACGTCCGGACGCAGTTTCAGCGCCATTTCTACGGCTTGCCTGCCGTCTTCCGCCGCACCCACAACGGAAAAATCGGGTTCCCTTGAAAGAACGCTCATCAAAAGCGTCCTGATCAATGTGGTATCATCCGCTATGAGAATGCTTGTTGTCACCATCTTCGATTATCCTTTTTTTTGTCTGCCGATAGGATTTCCACAGCAAACCCATGAACCCAGTAAAATATTCTGAAATTGAAATAAAGTCCAAAGACGATCTTAAAAGCATTCGTATGTCGCAACATCGCTTGAGAGCGTTGGAAGGGGCTGTCCTCGGAACCCTTTGCGGTCTCATTCTTTTCTTGCTTGGCGTGAATGAACTTGTTCGCATAGACCTTTT
>JAYVOT010000742.1:0-4604 GCA_043757795.1 Chthonomonadaceae bacterium
CGAAATCAGGGATTTTTCCATCGATTTTCAACTGACTAACAGGGTCAGGAAGATCATCGCAATATTGCTGAAAAGCCTCTAAAAACAGATGCTCGCCTCTGTTTTCAGACTTCAATAATATTGTCGCTTTTGGTTCTTGTATCACAGAAGCGTTTTTCGCAGTTGCAACGGATGCATTAGTGAATGGGCTCAGTGCGTCCGCAGAGATATGCACAGCTTCAGGAGTAGGTTAATGAAAAAAATTCAATCTCTTTGGGCAACGTATTTTCTGCAATGTGAATTTTTCCTGTCTCTGATTTTAGGGATTGCATTATCTGTTTGGGTGTGGAAATATCATGGCGACTCACTTGTGGACGTGATACTCAAAGGTAACAGAGCGCCAGTTTATGGGGCTTTCGCCGCAATATTTGGCTCGTTGTTGGGGTTTGTGATTACTGCCGTTTCAATCATATTAAGTTTCGCTTCTTCTCCACAACTTACAATTGTAAGGGAAAGCGAGCATTACCGCGATCTATGGCAAGTATTCATAAGTGCTATTCACTTTTTGGGATTTGCAACAATCATAGCTTTGGGAGGATTGATTTTTGATAGGGATGACACTCCAACTCACTGGTTGTTATGTCTTTGCACTTGGGTATTTGTCATTGCGACATTTCGCTTAATAAGATGTATTTGGGTGTTTTAAAAAGTTATTTCAATTTTAATATTTCCAAAAAAACCGTAATCGTCGAGGCTGTTTGTCAGTGCGTCAAGTGCGTCAATGCCTTTATTTGTCAAATTTCTTTCGTCATGTAGAGACTGTTGGGGTCTTCCCGATAGTCTGCAAACGGTTCGCATGTTTTAAAGCCGAAACGTTCGTACAGCTTGTGCGCTGCCTCGAAATATGACATTGACCCGGTTTCCAGGCTCAATCGTCGATAGCCCCGCCGATTTGCCTCCTCAATGAGAGTTTGAAGCAGAATGGAAGCGACTCCCCGCCGACGAAATACCGATTTTGTGCGCATCGATTTGATCTCAGCGTGACCCGGTTTTAGTTCTTTTAAAGCCCCGCATCCTGCCAACTCGTCTTCAATCCAAACTGTCCAGAATGTGATTTCGGGTTTGCGCAATTTATCCAGGTCAAGAGCATGAACGCTTTCAGGCGGCGAGGTCAAGCGCATGTCTTCAAGATGCTCTTCCAGGAACGCCGCTATCTCCGATCCAGTCAAGTCGTCGATTTTTATAACCATAAAAGTCTTTCATTCGCTGAAAAAAGTCAAAGACGTTACAAGTGTAAACAATTTCAAATTCTGATCCCGAACCTATTTTCAATCTAAAGTAGATAGAGTTGAAGCGTCGCTATTTTTTGAAGTCGTAAGCTCCATGACGCCCTAAATAGTCGATAGGCATATCGACGAAGTCTGCGGGAGTAGCGAGTTCGCTGTCTTCAAGATAGGGTTCGCTCCCCCTGGCGAAGGTCAGTTTGCCGGAGGCTAGCCAACCGGCCTGATGGATCATTGCGATCATCGGGCGAGGTTCGTCGGTGAGATTCGGCATTCCCGCGTGCCACAGACGCATATCTCGGATAACGACTCCGCCGCGTTTGATGGTGGGTTGTATGGGAGGACAGACCGCTCTACGCGCCTCAATATTCTCTTTCATCACTCGAATAGTTCCTTCGTGCACATGCGATGAGATATCGAGATGCGTTCCGGGCCATATTTCCGTGCTGCCGTTCTGCGCGGACACATCCACGACAGGGACGTTCACGACGATGGTATGAGCAGGATGCGCTACTCTCATCCGGGGCCAGAGATGTCCGGTATCGGGGTGAACCGGCTGTCGGATTTGACTTGGGAGGGCGGTGTTTCCGCTGTAGAAAGTGTTTTTTAGCCCGCTTCCTAAGATCGACTTGGTCACGGCGATTACGAATGGATTAACAAGAATATCGCGGAAGAGATACGGCGGGAAGGGCGGCGGGTCTTGCTGAACGTTGCTCGTGGTGAACTGAAAAGGCGTGTCCGGGCGACTGAGAATCGTCTTCAAATCTTCTTTCATTCTCTCATGCAAAATCTCCAGATGCGCGACTTCCACAACCCCGTTCAGTATCACGTATCCGTCTATTTCCAGAGCGTTGGTCGCTTGCTCCAGATGCTCCGGCGAAATGACTCCCGCCTCTTTCTCGCCCGCTGTGATCTCGATGTCCACTCTGTTTTCTCCTTTGAATAATTTATAAAAGACTCGCCTTTATGGCAAGGCGCTGAAGGGAACGGGTGTCGGGGAAAACCTCCGATCCAGTGCAATCGCGCCCTGGGCGCGCCCTATTCCCGCTTCCGGCGTCTCAGCGCAGGGGAATTGTTTTCAACAGCATCGCCGAGCGCGCAAGCAAGGTCAATCGGTTCACGCCCGCTTCAAACCGTCCCATGCTTTTATCCGTCCAGAAGTCTTCCAACTCACAGTCGCGCTCCAGTCGGAACTCGATTGTCTCCGGCTCATCGTGCCAGTTCAGAAGGCAGAGGAACTCCGAGCCTCGGCTTTTGATCGTTCCGACTTTCAAATCCGAGCCTGTGAAAAGCGCTGAGTTCTCAAAAGGAGATGCGAGTTTGCGGAGAACAGCGAGTTGGCTCTCGTTGATCTTTGTCAAATCATCGCCGGACAGCGTCATGCCCCCGGAAGCGGCGAGGGCAGTTGCGTGGAACCTCACTTCGTTTGTCGGCAAATCTCCGGTTAGCAATAGACAATCGGGGTCGTTCCACCAGAGTTTCCCGTTTTGCCAGTTTCGGGAAAGGTTCTCCCGCGCCGTTTCTTTGATGCTGCTCCAACTGCGATCAATGTCGCCGGAGCTTCGCGAGCCATGAATGAGTCCGAGAGAGGGCCAGATCGGGTGATTGCAACCAAGGACGAAGCTGTCGCCTGCGCCCTTTAGGATCGCAGTCATTCCTCTCCTGTAAGCCTCAATGCGAGTCGCCGTAGGGTCGTGGAAGCAGCCGCCGTGAATCGCCCCCCAAAAGTTCGCATCCAGTTTGAAGTAGGAGCAAGCCCAGTCGCGGCTCATTTCGCGAAACGTATCTTCTAGATGTTTCTGCGCCTCAGGATGAGTCCCGTCTAAAACGTACCAGGGACCTCGACGCCACCCGCCGAAGGTCACTCGATCCGACGAGAGCGGGGCGCCATGTTCATCTTGAACGAACCAATCCGGATGTCGCCGAAAAATACTGGATCCCGCCTCTGCAATAAAAGGCGCGACCCAGAGGGCAGGTTCAAGCCCTCTTTCGTGAATTTGCCATAACATCGACACCACGCCGGCGCCTAATGGATACCCTGCGTCCAACAGCCAGTCTCCCATCGCAGGTTGATAGCCGTCGTCGATTTGAACATATTTTAGCTCTCGTGCGTTGCGTGCGATAGCATTCATGTTCGACCTTATGTCGTCCATAGTGACTTCCGGCCCGAAACAGTACCAGGAACACCATCCCGTCGGGGGAGTCGGGAAGCATTTCGGCTCATCCTTCTCAACCTCCGATTCGTCCTCATCCTCCCACGCGCCCTCTTCGTCATGATTTTTCAGACACTCTATCGAGTTTACAACCTCTGTAGCTTCCACTACTGCCGCTTTGCAGATGAGTGGAGGGTGATTTACGGCGATTCTTGTTGAAAGCCTCTCGAACAGAGTTGAAACATCAAAGTCCGTATCGAAAGCGAGATCCTCCAGTTTTCTGATCTCTCCGGGACGCAACTCCAAGTTTTCAAAGTCGATAACCGCTTCCAATTTGTCCGGGTAGAGATCGAACCTGCTGCTGAAAGCATGGCAAGAGGTGAAGGCGAAGAGGCATGCGGGTTCGCTAGCGTTTGAAGGCGACAGGGAAAGCATGCCGTAAAAAGACTGAGCGCCTTTCGGCGGAACAAGTCGATAGTGATGTTCGTCGGTGTAGCCTCCTAGTTGAACAAGGTTTCCTATCGTCCCTCCTATTTGGGAGAGCATCTGAAACCCTTCGCCGTAGATTCGGGTGTCAGGCGGTAGCGAATGCGGTATCGAGAAGAGGATGACGCTGTGAATGCGTACAGGTTCCGAACCTTTGTTCTGCAACTCCGACCGGCAAACCGCCCCTTCCCACAATTTTGCAAGGGTGAGCGAGTCCGGCGCTTCCGATTCGTCGGAGAGAATGAAGTCGCATCCGCTTTCTTTAATTTCCGAAATTGAAAACAATTCAACTCCTCTGCTGATTGGTTGTTATTCAGTCGCTATTTCGGTCGGCATCAAATCGGAAACGAGAACGATTGCATCCGGTCGGGCTAGCGGCGAGAGCGTCTCTTCCTCGCTGTATGCGACGATCTCAAGGTAGCCTTCACCGGAGGGTTTGCGGTGGACGATGAGTCTCCGCTCTTTGGCATCTGCAATCCAATAGTCCGAAATTCCGGCCTTCGCATAGAGAAGAGATTTCACTTTCAAGTCGAAGGCGAAGGTAGAGTCTGCAACTTCTACGAGCAACAAGACCTCGCTTGGAAAAGGGTGGCGAAGCGAATAGTCATCCGCGTCGCAAGTGGAAACGACGAGGTCAGGTTCAGGTTCGTTCGACTCTCGATCCGTCCCCTCAAGTTCGATCGGCAACTGCACGCTAACGAAG